>JAHKKL010000001.1 GCA_020027635.1 Gammaproteobacteria bacterium | reverse complement strand
GCGTTCTGCCAGCAATACGATATCGTGATCGGCTATGGTGCCGGTGTGTTCATTCCGTTGGTGGCCGGGGTGCCGTTCTTCGCGATGGAGCATGGCACGCTGCGCGATCTGCCGTGGCAGCAACACAAGGCAGGGCGGCTGTGCGGGCTCGCCTATGCGCTGGCCGAGCATGTCTTCGTCACCAACCCGGACAATCTGGCCAAGGGGGTACAATTACAGCAGGCGGGGAAACAGGCAGACGGGGCGCTGACAACGACGTTCATCAATCACCCCTACGACGAATTCCATCCGCTGACCGCCGAACCTGATCGATTGTTGCGCGAACAGTTGCTGCGCGAACTGGACGCCGATCTCCTGATCTTCTGGCCCACCCGGCATGACTGGACCCCTGCCTATTCCTACATGGACAAGGGCAATCAGGTGCTGCTATCTGCGTTCTCGACCCTGCGCCGGGCAGGGATCAGGGTGGGGCTCATCTGTTGCGAATGGGGGCATGATGTGCAGGAGTCCCGGCAGTACCTCAAGGCGGCAGGCGTCTGTCAGTATGTGAAATGGTTCCCGCCGCTGCCTGGGCAAGCCTATTACCGGATGTGTCTGACGGCCGATCTGGTGGCCGATCAGTTCGCGCTCGGGGCGAACGGGGGCGTCACCTACAAGGCGATGGCCTGCGGCGCGCCGGTGATGACCTACCTGGATCCGGCACATTACACCGGGCTGTACGACGAGCTGCCGCCAGTCATCAACATCGGTACCGAGGCAGACATCGTAGGGAAGATCGGCAGGTACTACGGCGCCAGCCGGGGCGAGCTGACGCAGATCGGTCTCGACTCGCAGGCATGGATGCGTCGGTATCATCGTGGGCACGAGACCACGCAGACACAACTCGACATATTCACCAAATTCCTGGAGGCCTAGCAATGATTACCACCATTCGTTATCTGGGCGTGGATCTGGACGTGTGTATCGATGAGGGCCGGCTGCGCTACGTGGAGCCGCGGGACTGCAGCCAGGATCTGCTGCCGCTATTGGAGGGGCACCGTGAGGCTATCCGTAACGCAGTGTGGCATGAGGAGCATGGCCTCGGCTACGGGAGCGAAGATGGACGCCTGGCTAGAGGATGAAAGGCCGGGCTGGGAGCAGGCGCAGGCAAGCGAACGTGAACACTATGAGAGGAGCAGGAAAATGAGTCAACCAATCGATCCGAATACCAGTTGGGACGCACTGGTCCCATCCGAGAGCAAATATTTGAAAAAGGAAGATGTCGGTGAGGATGGGGTCATCCTGACCATTCGCGGGTTCAAACGCGAGATGTTGGAGGCCGATGGCAAGGAGGAGGAAAAGACGGTTCTCTACTTTGTAGAGCGGGAGTTCAGGCCGATGGTGCTGAACATCACCAACAAGGAGTTGCTGAAGATGGCCACCGGCGCCGCCAGCCCGGCGCAGGCCCGCGGCAAGCAGATCGTCGTGTTCGCCGATCCGAGCGTGGGCTTCGCCGGCAAGATAACTGGCGGACTTCGGATCAAGAAGGTACCAGCGCCGCCGGCTACCACGCCCAAGGACGCTGCCTTCGACGACGATTTTCCGTTCTGATGAAGCTGACCAACAAACTCGGCCTCCCCGATGCGCTCGTCAATGCGGTCGCCAATGACGATTATTCGCGCGGGGAGGCCGATATCTCGGTCACGACCCTGATCGGACCGGTCCAGATCAGGCGCCTGCTGGAGGCGCATGGCGATGAACTGACCGAGGATGTCAGTGAACGGATCTGGTCCCTGTTCGGGCAATCCGTGCATACCGTGCTGGAGCGCGCGCAGTCCTCTGCGATGCAGGAAAAGCGCCTGTATGCAACTATCGGTGACAAGGTGCTGAGCGGAAAATTCGATCATCTGGTACTCGATGGCGGGCTGTTGAGTGACTACAAGGTGGCCTCCGTCTGGTCGGTCATCTACGGCAAGCCGGAATGGAGCCTGCAGTTGAATGTGCTGGCCGAGCTGTGCGAGCGCAATGGATATCCGATCGGCGCGCTGCAGATCGTTGCCCTGCTGCGCGACTGGCAGAAATCGAAGGGTGGGATCAATGGCTATCCGGCGCACAACGTGGCCATCGTCAAGATCCCGCTATGGCCGCAGCCCGAACGGGCGTTCTATATCGAAGATCGTATGGCCGCGCATTTCACGGACACTGTTGTCTCTTGCACGGATGAGGAACGCTGGTATCAGGACGGTACCTGGGCGGTCATGCAGAAGGGCCGGAAATCTGCCTTGCGCGTCCTCGACACCAAGGAGGAGGCGCAGGCGTGGATGGCCGCGAACAAGGGCGACAGCATCCAGAAACGCACTGGCGTCTACCGTCGGTGTGCCGAGTATTGCCCGGTCCGGGATGTGTGCCCGCAATGGGCGCTAACACAGCAGCAAACAAATGAGTAGAGCATGGGATGTTGTCGATGCATTCGAGCAGGCGGTCGCTACGTTCTCCGGCGCCCGATATGCGGTGGCCGTCGATTCATGCACGAGCGCGATCAGGTTATGTCTAGCCTATGCACAGCCCAGAATGGTGACGTTGCCGGCGCACACCTATATCTCGGTCCCGATGGCGGTTCTTCATGCTGGGCTGAAGCCAGAGTTCCATGATCACGACTGGAGCGGCGGTTATTGGTTCGGCTACAACATCTTTGACGGCGCCAGACGAATGCGCAGGAATATGTATGATCGCGGTTTGCATTGCTTGAGTTTCCATGCGCGCAAGCTGCTGCCGATTGGTCGCGGCGGGATGATACTGACATCCAGTTCAGTGGCGCGGGATTGGTTCCGGCGTGCCCGTTACGACGGCCGGCATCCCGAGATCCCGTTCATGGATGACAAGGTCGATATGCTGGGCTGGAACTGCTACATGACGCCTGAGCAGGCGGCCAGGGGGCTGCAACTGCTGGAGGCGCTGCCGCCCGATCTGCCCGATCAGGGCGGATCCGAGGACTATCCTGATCTGCGAGAAATGCCAATCTTCGGAGGAGGAATGCGATGAGCTGCTTGATCACGGGTGCGCATGGGTTCGTCGGCGCGGCGACAATGAAGTATCTGGACGCGTCCTGGGTCACATTCGATATCATGGATGGGGACGATATCCGTGACGAGACGAAACTGGAGAAGGCGATCCAGCGGCTGGGCCCGAATTCCCGGATCCTGCATCTAGCGGCGATTGCCCGCTTTGCCGAAGCCGACGCCGATCCGATGCGCTGTATCGAGATCAATGTACTCGGTACCCGCAACGTTGCGATGCTTGCCGAGCGATACTGCGTGCCACTGGTCTATGCATCGACCGGCTCGGTCTACATGCCAATCGAGGCAACGCCACCGATCACCGAGGAGTTCAAGGCCTGCGGGAATTCGGTCTATGGCTGTAGCAAGTATGCGGGCGAGCTGTACGTGCGGCGCATGCGCACACCATGGATAGTGCTCCGTTACGCGCACCTGTATGGTAACGAAAAGCGCCACCACGGCCTGGTTGGGGGATTTCTTGATCGGATCGCCCATGATCTGCAACCGACCCTGTATGGCGGCAAGCAGAGCAATGACTTCTGCTACATCAAGGACGTGGCGAACGCCAACGTGCTGGCGCTCAATGCCCCGCATGATGCATGGAATCAGATCTACAACATCGGCACCGGCGAGGAGATCACGACCCAGAAGGCGGCGGAGATAATCTGCGATGTGTTCGGTTACCGTGGCCAGATTGCCATGCGCGAGCAGCGCACGGTGGATCCGGACAGGTTCTTTTTCGACTGCAGCAAGGCCGAACGTATGCTTGGGTTCAAGGCAGCGTTCGGGTTCCGTGATGGACTGGAAGACATGAAGGGGGCACTGACATGAAGATCGGGCGCAATACCCGGATCTGGCATCCACACCTATCTATCCTGCTGGAGTTCGTCTGCGGGGATGAGTGCGTCATTCATTCCCACGTCTGGATCGGTCATGATGTGAAGATCGGTCATCGCTGCAAGATCCAGGCGGGCGCCTATATCCCTTCCGGGGTGACGATCGGCGATGACTGTTTCATTGGGCCATCGGTGACCTTCACCAATGATCGGTACCCGCCATCGGACCACATCTGGCATACCACCGTTCGAGACAAGGTCAGTATCGGTGCCGGGGCGGTGATCGTCGCCGGGGTGATGATCGGCGAGGGTGCGCTGATTGGCGCCGGGGCGGTCGTGACCGCTGATATCGAGCGCGGCGCGAAGGTGATCGGCAACCCGGCCCGGCCACTATGACGGAGGAAAAGCGCGAATATCTGCCCGATACCGGGATCCTGTTCCCGAACAAGGCCAAGCGCGAGGATCGCCAGCCCGACTATATCGGTTCTGGGAATCATGTCTGCGAGGCGTGCGGGAATACGGACGAGCTGTTCATTTCCGGCTGGCGCAATGTCGGCCAGCGCGGCAATTATCTGAAGCTCAAATTCGGCAAGAAGGAGGAGAGATGATCCTGATCATTGGCGGGGCGGGGCTGATCGGCAGCCATGTCGTGAAACGGCTGGGCCCCAAGCGATGTATCGTGGTCGATGATCTGAGTCGAGGAAGTCCAGATAATTTGCCGGCGGGGACGAAGATCTATCCATCTGTTGAGGCTGCTGAAAAAGACGATATTACCGGCGTCATCATTACCGGCGTCATCTTTCTTGCGGCATTGCCCGTGTTCGACTGTGCGCAGCGCCCGTTATGGGCATGGTACACAATGATCAATCTGTTGCGATTTATTGCAGAGCTTTGCGCCTACAACCGGGTCAAACTCGTCTATGCCTCCTCCGGCAGTGTCTATGGCGAACAGTCAGGCCCAATCTCCGAGACTGCGCCATTGTTCGGCACCTCCGACTATGCGCGACTGAAGATCGTGGCCGAACATGTCCTGCAATTGCAGCATGGGCTCGACTTCGTCGGACTGCGTTTCCAGTCCGTGTACGGCAACGCGGTGCTGAAGGGTTATGAAGCGGTGATCCCGAAGTTCCTGCGTCTGGCGCGCGAGGGCAAACCTCTGCCCGTCTATGGTTCCGGCAGCGAATCCTACGACTTCGTCCATGTCGATGATGCGGCGCGCGCCGTCTGCATGGCGCTCACGCACGGGCACGGGTTCTACAACATCTGTACGGGAGTCGGGACGAAGATCAAGGATCTGGCGGCCATGATCGGTCAGCCGGAGTTCGTCGATGGCCCGATCCAGATCACCCACATGCTCGGCGATCCGGGCTGGGCAACCGCCGATCTGGGCTGGACGGCGGAGATCGATCTGAAACAGGGATTGCAGCGATGTGCGGGATAGCTGGCGTCTTCAGCGCCTTTGGCGGGGACAGGAGCCGCTTGGTCCGCGAAATGCTGGACAAGATCCATCACCGTGGTCCCGATGATCTGCAATATCAGCAGAAGGATGGCTGTTGTATCGGGCATGTGCGGCTGGCCATCAATGGAGATCATGCGCAACCGGTATCGGATGGTTACGGCATGCTGGCGCTGGCGGGCGAGATATACAACTGTCCGGCGGGCGTCAGCGAGGCGTCCTGGATTTTGCGCGGCTACCATTTGCGAGAGGAATGGGACGGCATGTTCGCGATTGCCCATTACGAGTACGAGTCCCGGACGTTGATGCTGATACGGGATCGCTACGGGATCAAGCCCCTCTACTACACGCGGATCGGACGGGACTTTCTGTTCGCCTCCGAGATCAAGGCATTCCTGGCCCACCCCAGATTCAGGGCCGATGTCGATCAGGAGGCGCTGGAGGAATACTTCACCTTTCAGAACTATCTCGATCCGGCGACAACCCTGTTCAGGGGCGTCCACATGGTCCGGCCGGGGACGGCGCTGATCATCGATGAGAGTCTGAACATAGTTCAGAGAGAGTATTGGTCCTGGAATTTTCTGGACGGCGGGGAAGCGATCCCGGATTTCACGCAGGCCGTCAAAAGCCAGTTGCGCGGGGATTTTGCGCCGGGCTGTTACCTGTCCGGCGGGCTGGACTCGGCCATGATTGCCAAGCGCATGCCCACAGGGCTTACCACGTTCTCCGTGGGCTTCACCGGCGGGGATGAGCGGGCGGATGCCGAGGCCCTGGCTGCCGCGCTCAATACGGCGCATTACGAGGCGATTGTGACGCCGCAGATGGCCCGCGACTGCCTGCCGTCTCTCGCCTGGCACCTCGAGGAGCCCCGGCTTGGGCCCTCCTACCCGAACTGGTATGCGGCCGCCCTTGCTTCGCGGTTCGGCCGGGTCGTCATGGCCGGTACCGGTGGGGATGAGTTGTTCGGGGGCTACCCCTGGCGCTACGGCAAGGATCGGGCTCAGATCTGGACCCGCCTGCCGCCGGTGTTGAACCAGTCTGTCGCCCTCGAACGCCTGCGGAGCATTTATTCCGATACGGTCAATGACTGGGAGTTCGAGGCCCGGACATTCCTGCACTCGTTACTGGTGATCGAAGACAAGGTGAGCATGGCCCATTCACTGGAGGCGCGGGTCCCGTTCCTCAGCAATGCCTTTGTCGATCAGGCGATCCGGATCCCGTTTTCGCTGCGCACTGGGCGCAAGGACTGGATGCGCGAGGAGATCGATGGGCTGGTCCCGGATCTGGCGACCAAGCCCAAGCAGGGATTTTGCACAGATGATACCTGGTGGTTTCCGCCCGATCGCGCCGATCCGGTATGGTCATATCTGAACGACGACGCATGGATCCAGACAATGGCCACAACCGGCAACCGACGCCGACTACTGAACTGGTCACTGGCCTACTTCAATGCCTGGCACCGAGTCTGGATCGAAGGGGAAAGACCTCAGTAATCGTCGGCCTTGATCGGGTTCTTCTGGCAGGGCCAGTCCGTCTTGTCGGGGCTCGGCGAGCGCACATTCAGTCCGGTCCCGCTGGTGTCGAATCGAGGGGTAAATCCAAGCTTCGGCATTGTCCGCCCACCCCTGGGCGGGTTCGGCTGGCGGGTGGTCGCCGTGGTTTCTTCGGGGGAGCCGTTAATCGGTTTCATGCTGTGCCTCCTTGGGGCCAGTGATGGCCAGCGGCAGGTGAACCAGGAGCAAGTATAGCCCCACCAGGGCCACCTTCATCCAGTTCGGATCGGTCATGGCCCATCCCGACAGCCCGATGGCGCCCAGCATGGCCACGGTAAGGAGAAATCGGTGGGAGAAAATGGCCAACCCCACGCGCAGGAAGCGCACGGCCTGCTGGGCATGGGCGATCAGGACCGGGTCAACCTGGGCATTCAATCAGAGTTCCTCGTCGGGATCGGGTTTGCCAAAGGCGCTGCCGTATTCATCAGGCGGTATTCTGCGGTTCAGCGCCTCCCACTTCAAGGCCCGATCCAGGATCTCCAGTTTCTCATCCTGCATCAGGGGCTGAGTCTTTTTCGTTCCATCCTCCTCGAGGATGCGCCCGCTCTGACATTCCTCCAGCAATCCGAGCAGAGTCTTGTCGATCCCCTCGGCAACTTTGCTGTCTTTCTTTTTCTCGGCCATTATTCTACGTTTTCCTGGTTCTCGTCCGGGACGTTGGCAATCTGCATCAACACCGAACGCGCAACATGCGCCCCCTCATGATAGGCAAATGATCCAGATCGCGGGATGGGCTTCCCGCCGCTGGCAATCGTATCAAGGAACCCAGCCGCCTTCTCTGGCTCATATAACACATCCGCCAATAGCTTGTCTGCCTTCTGCTGAGTCTTCATCAATCCATATCGGCTGACCACTGAAGCAAGTGCGCGCGCCCGGCTCATGATCGGATTGGTCATGAATCGGCTCACAAATCCAGTTGCTGCGGTACCCGTCATCTTCAGCAACGGATCAACAACCGTCTCGATATGGACTGTTTCAGGCGTCGGCGCCCGACGTAGAATGGTCTTGGCTTGCGCAACAACCAGCAGGTTTTCCCATGCCTTCGGATCAAGTGAATTGGCCAGTTTCTTGATGTTAGGCCCGGACGCCTCAAGTATTTTCATTGGATCATTGGATTCCGTGATCCTGCCCATAATGCCGCGCAGCACAGCCCGCTTAGCGTCCGGATTCGCCGCCATTGTCTTGATGAATTCATCCATCCGTGCTGGTTCTCGAAGAACAATACCGATTGCATCATCAACCGTTCCGGCACCGGCCATTTTGGTGATAACTGACTGATCCATTTCCTGCTTGAATGCCTTGATTGCCTGTGCCCGTTCGACCAGGGCATCGGCACGTATCTTGGTGTCAATGATCTTGGCCTTCAGACCAGGAAGCGAATCAATTAGAACCTGATGGTCGGTCATGAATCGATTAACCTTCCCGGCATCCACCACGCCCCTGGATGGGTTGATCACATCGCGCACAAACATACTGAAGGCGCCGTCTTCGAGTGTTTTTATCGCTTCCGGATCGCCCTTGAACATGGCAAGATATTGAGTTACTGGTGTCGTCCCGCCCTTTTTTGCTATCAACTTCCGTACCAGATCCTCGGCGGCCGTGATCTCTCCATGGCGTGTTTCGGCCACCATTTTCGATCCAATGCCGCTGCGAAAGACATCTTCGATCTCTGTCTTATGGAACTCGTTTGCCTGACGAAAGGCACTAGATGCCCGCGATCCGGCTTTCTCGAACTGGCTAAGGATATTGCCGGATTGCTCTTTCAATTGACCCAGCAGGTATTTTTCAGCCTGGCTGGTGCCAGGATCGAATAGCAAACGATTCAGCTCCTTGTAGAAAGAATGAAATTCCTCGAAACTCACCGGCTCGTGCTGGACTCGCTCCCAATTGATCCCTTCGCCCCTTTCTTTTGGCGCCCACTGTTTCAGTTTGTTCCAGATACTGGGCAGCGTCTGGAAAGCATTGATGTCCTGTCCGGCGATGGTGCGTGCCTGCTGGTAGATCATGGCGGCCGGGATCCTGACGCCCTCTGCGTTTGCGATCTGATAGACGCGCTTGTAATTATCGCTATCCTGTTTGCGCGCGGCATCAAGAAACTTCTCGCGCAACTGGATCATTTTCTGACCGGCGGCCTCATTGACATGGCCACCAAGTCGGGACCGAAGTTCGCCAAGATCCTTCAGGTATTTCTCCACCGATTGACGATAGAATTGCGTCGATAGATCGGCCTCGTTCTTTACCTGTTGCATGACGGTCCCTGGTTCGGTCGGAAACATCTGATTGCCAGCAGACTGCAGGGCGTGTTCGCTTTCCGTCGTCATTGATGCCTTGCGCGCAAGGTTCTCCGGTGATGCGGCAGATACAGAATGCTCTATGGCAATTACCCCCGGAGATCCAGTCATCTGCGCAAGCGTGGGCTTGAATTCGCCCTCTCCAGCAACGGCATTGATCTTGTCTGCAATTGCTTTTGATTCAGCCGCCCTCGCCGCTGATTTTGGATCAGCTTCCAGGGCCCGACCAAGCTGACTGCGAGCAAGTTCTCCGGCCTGTTTCTCAGAACCCCCTATTTTGTCGATGGCGCCTCCAGCGGCTCGCCCGCCTGTCTTCGCGAGTTTGGATGCAAGATAGGCTGGCCCGGTACCAAGAAGGCTGCCGATCGCCTCACCGATATCGCGATCTTTGCCCATGTTCTCAGCGATTTTCCCGCCCTCATAACCGGTTACTGCGCCACCAGCCATATTCATGGCTTCCAGGGCGGTACTGAGGGCCGGGCTTCCGCCGCCGCCGACAACCGCCAGCGGTACGGTCAGCGGCGCCATTGCCAATTGATCGGCAAGCAGCCCGAGGAAGCGCGCCGTCTCATCATCCCTGCCCTGGTAGTTTTTGGGCATCGGGATCTGCTGTACATTCAGTGCCTCTCTTGTTTGGGGCAGTGTCGAGGCAAGAACCTCTCCAGGTGATGTATCCAATACTGGCGCCAGGCCATTGAATCCACCGCCCGTTCCGCCGGCTGCCAGCAGCGCAGTCAGTGACGCCCAATCATTTTTCATTCGATCCCATAGGTATTCAGATCGTTTGCCTTTATTGGCATCGACGAATTCCCGATAGGTCATCTTTGGTTCTGCTGGCGCAATTGCCGGTTCGGCGGCTGGTGGCATTTGAGGTGACGCATCAACAGGCTCTGCCACAGGAGTTGGCGGTGGCTGCGCGCCGCTCCTTACCTGCTTGACGAACTCCGCGGCGCTAGGCATGTCAGTCGCTGAATTGATCTGGATACAACTCGCGCAGAACAGCCTCTGCCTCTGCATCATCCGGGATGGCTCGAACGATCTCTTCCGGACTCATGCCACGATATTGCTCGACATTCGTGGATCCAGTAACGGAATAGGTCACGCCAGACCATGGATTGGTAGAGGCCAACATATCATTGTTGGCATTCACGCCACGCGCTCTTGCGCGCAATACGGCATCAGCAATGATCTTCTCGCGAGCCATTGCCGGCGCATTCTGAAGACCGGTAACCAAATCCTGAAGATGCTGACGATTCACGTCCGTCATCTCGCCGCCGAGCACCATTCCTTTGGACCATTGAATGGCGCGGTCTACGACATCACCGAATTCTCCAGCTTTCCCGAACAAGAGATTGGTATTACGCGCGCCCTTGATGGCTTGCAGGTTCGCCAGCACCTGCTGGGCCAGGTTCTTGTCCATCGTGCTGGGGTTCTGGATCACGTTTGCGAGCTTGCCAAGGTTCTCCTCGAATTCAGAGATTGGCTTGAGTTCCTGATAGGTACGCCGATTTTCGGAATCCAGGATCCTGTTTGCCTGATTGTCGGTCAGGTTGAATCCGCTGATAACAAGATTCCCGCCAATCGGTCCGGCGCTGGATTTACCAGCAAGCTTGTATTTGCCCAGATCGGCGATCGGTTGTCCGGTATTTGGATCGACATTGACGAGTCTTCCCTGCTCGTCAGTCACCAGGATCCCTTTCTTCTCATTTGCGCGCGACTGCTGGATTGCCAGCTGCTGATCGTGATAGCGCCGACTCTCTGCCAGTCCGGCATAGGTGGCGCCGATCTGAGCGGCGGCCTGCTGGGCGCGCTGCATCGCATCCGCGCGCTTGAAATTCATGTCCATGAAAAACTTCGCGTCGCCAGAGCGAATGGCCTGTTCGCCCAGATCGTCCTGATACTCGGCCGCCGTCATGTTCCATTCGTCCATCTTCTGTTGCAGGCTCAACTTGTGATCGTCCATCGTCGCCTGATAACGGGCCAGCATCTGCTGGTTCTTCTGCATCGCCGCGTCGAGATTGAGCTTGTATTGCTTGTATTCCCGATCCCAGAGCGCCTGGTTGCCGCTCGCCCAGCCCTTCATGAAACCGGCGAAGCTGTTCATCGCCGTGGTCATCGGCCGGCGCGTGCCGGCGCCGCCCAGAAGTGCGAGCGCGAGGAAGATGGAACTCGCCATCCCGAAATTGTCCATCACCTGCCGGCTGGGCTTGAACTCGCCCGGCTCCTGAAACTCTGGCATCTTCGGTTTCTCGGCCCGCACCTGATCGAGCTCGCCCATGAACTGCTGCCGGGCGGTCTTCTTTGCGTCCAGGATCTGCTGGCGCTCGCCCTGCAGACCCTGCAGGGTCTGGGCATTGCCCATTACCGCCTGCATCGGATCCTGAACACCAATCGGGGAGAGATCGAGGGCCATGTTGAGAACTTACCTCAAGTCCTGAAATTTTCTGGGCGGCGGGGAGGGTTTTTCATCACGACTGCGCCGGCGCCGTCGAGACATTGATGTTCGGTTGCGCGCCGCTCATCCCCATTGCCGCCAGCATGCCGAGCGCCTGCAGCATGCTGGTCTGCGCTGCGCCGGCCTGGGTATCGGCATTGGACGCTACCTGCAGGGCGGTAGCCAGTGGCCCCTGGCTGATCCCAACGGCGTTCAGGCCCTGCGTGAGCAACCCCTGACGGGCAGCGTCCATCATCGCCACCCGTTGCTGATCGACGTTCCTGCGTGCTTCTGCGTGCGCGGTGGAGTCACTCATCCCGGCCTTGGCATAGAAGGCATCGACCTGCGCCACGGCGTTCTTGTACCACTGCTCGATCTGGTACTGATCGGCCGGCTGGATCTCGCCCGACTTGTACCTGGCCAGCAGATCCTCGGCGGTACCAGAGGCTAGATCGGCGCTCTTGTTCAGCCGCTCCTCGGCCTTGTCCGCGGCCTCGCCGGTGTCCTTGGCCAGGAGCTTGTTCAGCAACATCATTGCCGCCGCCGGGGCGAGCGGCTTGACCGTGTTCAGCGCCGTGGACAGGAATCCGGGGGCCTTGGTCACGCCCGCGGCACCCGTGGGGGCGGTGCCGGCGCCGGCCGCGTCCGAGCCGACACCGGTGACGCCGAGATTGGGCATCCCCTGCGCATTATCGACCGCGAAGTCAGCGGAACTCAGATTTCCCGGCGCGCCGGCCTGGGGGCCGGCCGTGAAGTCCGCGGCATCGAAACCCGGCTTGAAATCCCCGATCCCGAGCTTCGAGAGATCGCCCAGCACGCCGCCATCGAGCCCGGAAAGCGTCCCGCCGGTCGAATTGAACGCCCCGAGGCTGGTATCGGGCTTGTAGTCGAGGAAACCGAGCCGGGAGAGATCGGGCAGCGCCTGGCCGGCGAAAGACAGGCCCGATCCGATGGTGGACCAGGGGATATCGGCCAGCGGCACGCTGAGCGAGGAGGTGACCGGCGCGGCGCTCCAGGATCCGTTCGCAATGGCCGCAAAGTCGTCGAGAATGCTCATTTTCTACCCCCTTCAAGCCAGACCAAGGGTCTGATCTACCTTCAAGTGTACCTGATAGTGCAGCAACATCCAGTCATGGAACTGGCTTTCGTCCTGCAGGTTGACATTGGAGAGATCGGGCAGCCCCGAGAGCCCCAGCACATCGTACTGGCTCACATGCTCGGTGTAATTCAGGCCCAACCAGTTGTCCTCGTCGTCCAGATCGTGATCCAGCGGGTGCAGCGACATCGGATAACCCTGATCCAGCATCGCCTGGTACTCATTCTGGTGCGCGAGCATATGGATCAGGTTGAATTGCGACCACGCATCCTTGTCGATCGGATCGAAATCGATGAATGCGCCGATATTCAGGCTCATTTGTGTACCCCGAACAGCCGCGCCGTGCCGGTCATCGTACCCGAGGCGACCGTGATCCGGAATCCATTGACGGCCGCGAAGGCGGCAAGCCCGGAGGATTGCAACAGGGTCAAGGTCGTGGTCGTGCCATAGGCCGCACTCGACATGATGCGTGTAACCGTGCTGGCGCTCGGATAGAGATTGACCGTTGCGCGCGTGCTGCCGCCGGATATAACCTGCGCGAAGACATAGGAGGTGGTGCCAGTCGAGCCGCCCGCTGTGGGCGTGGTCGGGGCACTGCCGACATCCGCCAACTGCAGGTACTGATAATCACTGGCGCCCGATTTCCAACTCGATCCGCCATCGGTCGAAACCTGAATGGACAGGTTCTGCGCAGTCGTACTGCCGGCCATGTCGTAGATCTCGATGACGAAGTGCGAATAAGGCGTCAGGCTGATCCCGGTCGTGAAATCGCTGGCGGATGCCGCGCTCGGGCTGTTGGTCTGCAGCAGCACCATGTTTCCAGCCATGACGAACGGGTTCAGCAGCAGGAACTGGGTGCCATCGTAGAGCAGATCGACGATCCCGTTCTGCACGATCTGACCATAGGTCAGGGCCGAGCCGTCCAGGTTCTTGATGCTCTTTGAACCCAGCGCACTGCCACCGACCGTCGCATTGACCGTGCTCGCGCCGGTATTGGTCGCGTTTGCCAGAAACTGCAGGCGAAGCCCGGCGGCCAGCGTGCCGGTCAGGCTGGACGAATACTGAGGTGTATAGGTATTGGCCGAGCCGGTGTCGGACGCCGTGTAATTGGAGTAGGTGCCAAGGTCGTTGACCGCGGTCTTCAACGCCGTGAAATTTGCGTCCAGATCGGAGGTGTTGCCCGAGGTGAGCGCCCCCCATTGAGTGAGACTGCCGACAGGTTTGGTCATTGTCTACTCCATATGTTGCGCTCCAGGAACTCCAGGGCCAGCAAGGTGACCACGACCGGCGATGTCGTTGCCGAGACCGTCAGCCCGCAATACTTGCCGCTATTATCCACGTCCTTGGTCAGGAAGAAATAACCCGCCGCCGAATACCATGTAAATGGATCGGTCGAGACATTGACCCAGGTGAACAGCGCGGATAACTGGTTGACCCAGGTAAACCCAGCCTGAGCGCCGCTGACCGAATAGACCTCGGAACTCAGCTCGGTATCGATCGACACATTGATGGATTCCGTGGAGCTGGTGTAGAAGATCCCCATCCCAAACTTGGTCACCTGCTTGGTCACTAGAGGATTGCCCATCGGATTCAGCGCGGTCTGGATCTGCCAGGCCACCTGATTGCCCTCATCCGCGAACAACTGATAGATCCCGGTGCCATCGGTGGCGTAGGCATTATTGATCCCATCGACCACTGCCCCGGTCATGAAGGTCAGCTCATTGCCCTGGCTCATCAGCATCCATTCGCCATTCAGGAACAGCGCGATCACCGAACGGTTGCCGGTAGGCGATGTCCAGTTGAACAGGAAAGAGAGGCATAGCAGGTTGTAGATCGTGGCTTGCGCACTGGTAAACGGCGTATTAGCTACCAGATCCTGAAAGATCCCGTCCAGCTGATCGCTGCCCTTGCGCACGGTCGCACCATAGACGCCGAAGAACCCCACCTGCGAGGCAAACCATAGGCTGCGATAGTAGGCGATCACAGATGAGGCGAATTCAGTGCCAATACCAGAAGAAATATTGGTATTGCTGAATACATAGACCCCGCCGACCACACGCACATCGGCGATCACGTTCACCGCATCCTGTCCCAGCGCATAGAGGTAATTGTTGGCCGTGTACAACTGCACGATATTGGAGTGCCAGTTGCTGTCGGTGATGATGAAGCTGCCGCCGGGGGCGGTGAAGTCCCGGAAATTGGTCGAGCCAGCGCCGCTGTCGATCCGTGAATAGCTGATGGTGCGCCCAGCAGTACCGGTGCCCGAGATCCAGACGATCCCGGAAAACGCCCCGATCGCGGTCCCGGTGGCAGGCGCACTCGAGCCGGTATTGTGCGTCAGCGTCGTGCCATCCCAGTCCCAGTAGCCGGTCACTTGATCGACGATCAGCACCCGCTCGTTCTTCCACTGGCACATCTGGCAGGCGGTGAAGTTCGTGCTCGCCTGTACCGTCGTCACCGCCATCGTCGAGAGGTTGACCGCGAACAGTTGGCCAGCCACCGAGGCGGCCATCATGTAAACGGTGGTACCGATCGTTACCGACTGCAGGTAGTAGATGGTCTGACCGGCCGATACCTCGGCCACCACGGTCGAGGGGCCGGGGACGGTCCTGAAATTGCCATGCCCGATCTTCAGCGCATTTTCCAGCGCCGAGAATTCGTTGGGTTTGATCGCCGTGCGCAGTGCCTGCGTATTCAGGCCGGCAAAATCGGCGAAGGTCCAGTTTTTCCGGGCCTGTGTCTTCGCTATGGCGGCGCCGGCATCCTTAGTTGCCATAGGCGCTGACGATCCGGCGCGTGGCAATCGACTGCAGGGCCTGGTTCACTCGCTGCTTGTACTTCTGCAGGAATACCTCGCTTTCCTCCCACTGCTGCTGGTACTCCTTGGCGAGCGAAGCGGCGTAATAGGGCACTGAATCGGTATACGGGTAGATGAGTGTGTCGGTCTGGCTGCCGGAGGAGAGATCATCCGGGATCACCACGGTGTCAATCTCGCTCGCGTAGGTCTGATCCGGGATGCTGCCCAGGTACAGCGTGCTCTGTCCGTAGGTCGTGAACACGGCCGGGCGCTGCTGGAAATTCGTCCATGCCCGCATGTAGGCATTGAACTGGGTGAAGCTCATGTAACCCATCACGATCCGGGTCGTGCCCCAGATGATCGTGACATTGATCACATCCAGTGTGTTCAGGTTCAGTATGCCGGCGGTGGCGGTCCCGCTCGACCCGCCCCCGGCACTCAGAACGGGGGTCGGGGCGCTGGTGTAGCCGGTGCCGAAATTCGTCAGCGTGATCGACTGGATGACCCCGCTCGTGGCCGTGGCCGTGGCCGCCGCCCCGCTACCGCCACCGCCACTGAAGGTTACCGCGAAGCTGTCAGAATAGCCGCTGCCGCCATCGGTCACGCCGACGCCGGTCAGTGCCCCGTAGGTGAAGGTTTCCTGATCTGCCTGAAGGTATCCGAGCTGAAGCTGACGATTGCAGCCGGTGTCGCCCACCACCCGGCGTCGGGCGATATTGGTCCAGCTCGTCAACTGATCGTCAGTGTAGTAATCGCCGTCAACGTCGTGGAGTAGCTGGCGCTCGCGATCGAGGTAATCTGTCAGGGTGACGGCCATTCATCTCGGTCAGAGTTCGTTGCCGCCTTCCGCGAGGACTGGCTTCTTGCTGTTTGCCACCTGGTTGGCCTGCGTCTTGCGCTCCTTCGGGGCATAGCTCTGTACGACCTCCTCGAAGATGATACGGTTCATCCGCTCCTGCGCCTGCGACATGCTATCGGCCGTACTCAGCCAACCCAGCCGGTGCAGGGCGCGCGTCTTGTCCGGCTGACCCCATCCGAAGACATGATTGGCAACCTCGACCGGGACCGCTACCGGCTCGCCAGGCGGGAAGGAATAATCCTGCCCGTCATAGCGACCCTTGATCGCGAAATCGTTGCCGTTCTTGACCGAGATATGCGTCATAGCGGCAGCAGGATGCTGCGATCGTTCGTGGACGAATAGGTGCAGGCCGCCGGGGTGGCTGCGCCCGGCGTGGTCCCTGTCGGCAGAATGGCATAGACCACATTGGAGGTATTGGTGGCCGAGACGATCTGGTGCAGGCCGCCATCGACGATCGTCGTTGCGCCCGAGGCCACTGCCGACCATGCTGTATAGCCAAGGCGCGGGGTAAACACACCGGTCTCGTACAGCGGGTTGGTCGTGATCGAGGAGCCGGCAGTCACCGCGCTCATCATCAGGCCGACACTGCCATTGCCCATCTGCGTCGATGCCTGGTTCGGCACCGTGGTCGCGGTCAGGCACATGATGGCCGTGGCGGCAGCGCTCGCCGGGCAATTGCTGAAGGTAATCGTCGGAACCGAGGTCAGGCCGGTCGCGGATTCGGTGCAGGTCAGCCCCACGACCTTGCCCGACACCGTCGTGTCCAGCGCCGCGGTTGCCGTCGCGCCGCTACCAGTCGTGTCTCCATTGGCGTTCGTCAGCGTCACGGTCGGGGCGCTGGAATAACCGCCGCCCTGGTTGGTGACCGTGACACTCGTCACCGCACCCGAGGAGATCGTGGCATAGCCGGTCGCCTGCATGCCGCCCTGCGGCGGGGCCGAGAAGGTCACGATCGGCGCCACCGTGTAGCCACTGCCGGCCGTCGCCACTGTGACCGTGGTCGAGACTGCGCCGCCGATAATCACGTTGAACACCGTGCGCGTGCTGGTGACCTTCGCGGATGGGGTGGTCGAGGTCACATTTTTGGCCAGCCAGACCCCGTTCAGGGTCGTGTCCGCGGTGCCACCGTTGGTCACGATGGCCGCCACGACCGTGCCGGTCGGGTTGTATAGCCGATAGTTGGTCCCGTCCGAGGACAGGATCACGGACTGTGGCAGCGCGCCGGCGCCCAGCTTGCGCCAGGTGTAGAGGACCGGATCGAAGTACTGGATAAATGTGTATTTGCCGGGGCTGACCATGTACTGGCCGCTCGGGACCGTGTAGCCCTGTCCGCTCTGCAGATCGACCGTGATGGCCGGCCGCGCCGTGGACTTGATGCCTGCACCGATTTGATTGACGCCCATGACGGTCGCTCCTTTAGATCGACAGGTAATTGAGGCCCGACACTCGCGTGCAGGACTTCGGCTTGACGTTGACCAGCTCGAGCACGGTCACGACCGCGCCGACATAGCCGAGCTGGAAATTCGGCAGCGTGGACTCGAATCCGGTAAAGGCGAAACTCGCCATCTCGTGGATATAGAGGTTGATGTAGTTGCTGTTGATCAGCAGCAGCTCGCCCTCGGTCTGGTAGGGATCGAGGTAGATCGGCACGCCGGCAACCTCCAGCGCCCGGAAGGCCGAGCGCGGACCGGAATTGTCATCGGTGAAGCTGCGACCGGGCTGGATCACATAGGATTCCTGCCCAACGTAATCGTTGGCCAGCAACTGCCAGGTCCCCGGACCCATCGTGCCGTAGGTCGGCAGCTCGCCGCATTTCTTGACCGTGCCGGTGATCCACTGCATCACCGAGGCCCGCGTCGGGTTCACCGCCGGGCTGTTGGCGTAGACCAGTGACTGCCACCAGCTGTAGGTCGTGCGACTGATCCCGCCGTAGGTCACCAGATTGGTGCCGTCATCGATGGCAGCCGGGAACCCGGTCATCTGCTGGGTGTTGCTGACGTTCGTGAACAGCGCAGTCGAGAGCGTGTCCGTGGTCGAGTTACCAGCGTCATTCATCACCGCGTACAGGCGATTGATGACCGCATGATCAGCCTGCACCAGCCCCTCCATGCCCAGATAGGGGATCGGGGTGATCAAGAGCTTCAGGCTGAACTCGGCGTCCTGAATACCGGTCTGCACAGCCGGCTGGTTGAATGTGCCGGAGTAGTCAGACCATGCCGGGGTGGTCATCGCATTGCCCTGCACGGGCGCGGTGACCGAATTGATGCCGCCGGTGGCGGTGTTCGCATTCGCGATCAGCGCTGCCATGTTCGGGCTGGCATTGTAGACCTGCACGATCAGTGACGGGATGAACGCCCGGCGCGTGATGGCCGAGAGTTCGGCGCCGATTGCGCCTGTGGGAAGATAGCCGGTTGCGAGATTGGACATGCTGGCGCTCCTGGTTAACCGGTTTTGCCGGCTCTGAATTCTGCCGCGACTTGATGCGCGAGATTGATGGCATGACGCTTCAGTTCACCCGGACCGGACTCGCGCAGCATCTTCAGCTCGTCCTTCGGGGGCTCGAACAACTGGATGGCATGTGGCGTGGGCGCGGCCGGCTGATTCTGGGCGCGGTAGTAGGTCGCCGCTACCTCGTAATCACCCACCCCGCGCTCGACCATGATCTTCTCGATGGCGGTGATCTCGGCCTGATCCTTGGCCAGACCCTTGGAGATCAGCTCTTGGCGCTTCTCGGTCACCCGGCGGGTGGCGTCTGCCACCTTCTGCTGTTTCTCGAACTCCGAGAGCCGGGTGTTGAAACTCGCCTCCAGCGCGGCTACGCGCTCGTCGGTCTCGATCTCCGGGATGTTCACGTCCGGATGGGCTTTCTTCACCAGTCGCTGGAAATCCCGCCGGGTGCCGGGGTTGTTGCCCAGGCTCATCGCGGTCTCGGCCAGTGCTCGGATCTGCTCCTCGCTCAGACCTTCAAGTGTTTCGCTCATCGATCAGCCCTCATGGAAGCAGGAATCCGAACAGGTAGAAGTCGGCATTGCCGGTGACATTCGTCCCGACACGGTAGTAGAGCGTGCCGTTGGCAGCGCTGGTAAACAGGTTGCCGGTACCGCCGGCCGCTATCGTCCGGGTCGCGTTCAGGGTCGCGGTCGCGGCATTCAGCGTGGTCAGGGCCGCATCCGAAATGATGGCCGTGCCGCCGGCGCTGGCAGCCGTATATAGACTGGAGGTCGCGAGTGAGAGATCGGCGCTCGGATTGTTCACGATCGCGCGCGTGATGTAGTAGTAGGCGGTGCCGGTGAAACCGGGGATGAGCGTGTTCGGGGCATACAGATCACGGCGGGTGGTCGTGCCGTTGTAGGTCTGCAATGAGCCGATCTTGAACGCATAGTCGGTCGAGGCGGTGCCATGCGGGATCTTGGTCACCACCGCCAGGCATTTCTCGACCCCGGCGAGCCCGGACTGCCAAGCCGCCACATCCTTCAGCTCCCCGAGCCGCCGCCCCTGCGCAGAAAGTGGCGTGGTCATCGATCAGCCCTTGATCGGGCCGCGATTCGGGGGAACGATCTTCATCGCGTTGCGATTCGGGCCCTTGTTCAGGCTCGAAAATCCGCCCATCTGCTCCATCCGCGGCGGATTCACCACCTGCCCGTTCTTCTGGGCGGTATCGGTCGGCATCCGGAACCCGGCGCTGGACGGCTTGTCGTTGAAATTCTTCATTGCATACCTCCTGGTAGACCTTGCGGCAACTGGTTCTGCAGGCTGGCCGCTTCCGGGGACTGTCCACCGGCCTGCGGGAGGCTCTGCAACAGATTCACGATCTCGGCCGGCACCAATTCGGACTCTGCTCGCTGTGGGCCGACCGATTTCCCGATCTTCTTCAGGAAATCCAGGATCGCCTGCCCCTCCGGGGACTCGCTCCCGAGCTTCGGCAGCGCGATCTCCAGCATGCTCTTGGCCGTCTGCAACTGGGTCAGCGCCAGCGCCCGATCCCCCTCGGCCGGCTGCGGGCCGGACATCGGCGAGCCCAGTGGACCGGCACCCGGCGCGGGGGCGGCCGGCGGCGGTTGTCCACCCTGCGACATCATCTGCATGATCTCGGGCGGGACGGACATGGTTAGTGCGTACTTACTCGCATGGGGATCAGCATAGAACGGGAATTCTGCGGATGCAAGGCAATCGCCATCTGGGTAGTGTCTCAGTTTGAAAAGCCAGATGCTTGAGCGGTCAGGCTATGCCATACTACAAGCATGAAGAAGCCAAAGAGACCGCGCGACACACCATAAGTATTTTCCCTCACAGGTATGCTATACTGCGAGGGCCAAAAACACAATTGGCCCATGTGATTAGATGGGGCGGGTTTCCCCGCCCCTCGCCCAAATATCAGGGCGACCCTGATCTCATAGGCATCACCTGCCTTTCTGCGTTGCAATCCAAAACATTGACTTACCCGTCTCGGGCCGGAATCCCGAGACGGGGGCTCTTTTGCGCCAACTCACACTACTGATGTTTGTCCGTGATGGAAAAAGTCATCTCCCACCACGGGCCTTCTAGTTGACAATCAATAACCTGATAGTAGCGCCGCAACTTACAGACCGGCAGCCCGTAGTTTATCGCCACTGAAAAGGCCCTATACCCTTCGGCGGTATTCCCCATGAATCTTACGGTCGGCTCTTTGAACGGATGACCTTCGCCGCCTTCGCACGACTCAAAGGTATCGACGCCGCCAGAGCGTAGAATTAGAACAAAGCGACGAATGCCCGGATCAATCTCCAAGTCAACAGATGGGGCATATTTTTCGAGATCAGAATTTATCATTCAAACTGAGACACTACCCAAATATGCGCCAAAGCGCCTTGGTGGATGAAGTGCGGAAATGTCAGTTCGTTGGAGCGGCGCGGCTGCGTTCTGCCATCTGGCGCATCAGTTCGTGGACGCGGCGCGCCGGCATATCGACGTCGCTACCAATGAACGCCTGCAGCATTTCATTAACCAGCGTCTCCGACAGCGCCACGACGCGCGATCCTTCCGGAACGTCGGTATCGGCGCCGGTACGCTCCGCGTATTGCAGAACTTCCCAAACGTCAGTCAGCGTCATGTGTCATGCCTCGTTCAGTGTCGGCCAGAGTGCCGAAGTCGAATTCGTCTGTCATCGCAATAGCACCTGTCGGCAGGGGGGTGGCAAGGGTTCTGGCGATGTTCATACAAGCTCGCAGTAACAATAGTCGCCGTAGTTCAATGTCGGCTCACCAATGATCCATGACGACGAGCCGTTAAGCTTGTACCGGCTGATCGACTTCCTCGATCCGTCGGCAAGAACGGCCTGCACCTTCGTCGCGTCGCTCCACGGCTTGTTGTGCGGGTCCGGGTTGTGCTGGTGCGAGAAGTTCCAGATCGCGGCGTTATACAGGCCGCCGTTGTTGGCCACTATTCCCATCGGGACGGAGTTGACCCCGGCAGTCTTTGGCAGCACCCCGGCCTGCACGTAGGTTCCGGTGACCTGCTGCAGCGTCATATGCGCGAGCCACGTATGGAACGGCTCCCAGTTGTTGTATGAATCAACGAAGAACCATGCGCGCACAGGGTTCGCCTGCGACGCGACGCGGTTCTCGTAGCCCAGCAGGTGATACCCCTCTGTGTACCCTTGGCGGGCCACGAACAATGCGCGCTCAAGATACGCTGCGCCCATGTAGGTCGGGTGCCATTCAAGGAACTGGTCGTCGAGCGCGTAGCTCATTGGGGTCGTGCCGCCACCGGTACCGTTGGAGGTAGCGTTCGCCCCCACGACTACCCGATAGTTGTTCGCGTCGGTGACATCTAGGACTGTGCGGTGCCCATTGATGTTGGCTGCAGTGATACCGTTCGTGTCGATGGCGTTGTAAAGAACGAGCCTCTGGTTCGCCACCAGCCCGTGCGCGGTCTTGTTGAGCGTGATGATGTTGCTGCCGCTAACGGTGGTAATCGGGTTGTTTCCGAAAGTACCGCTGGAGCCGCCAATCGTGAATGTGTTCTCGGTGATCCATACCGGCATCGACGGGGCCACGGCTCGGAGGTCTTTGATGACCGTGCCCATCAAGTCAGCAAGGCTCTTTCCGGCGATGAAGGACTGCGGCACGTTGAAGTGAACATCCACGAAGTCAAGAATGTGTGTCGCCGACTGACAATCGGTATAGAACTGGGGCAACGTCTCGAGGTGGTAGTCCATCGCCGGCCCGCCAAGCTTGATGAGCTTCGATGGGTTGGTGATTTTCCATTCCTTGAAAGCGTCACTGGTGTGGCCGTACCACGTCAGATAGTTTGTGTACCGCTGCGCGCCGCCATCAGGTGTGCCGGTAGCACCTGCATCCCTGTCCGTCGCAGCGGTGGCGTCAATCCACGGGTCGGCAATAGCGTGAAACTCGTTGCCGAAAATGAACCAGATGTCGTTTAGTCCTTGCGTCAGATAGATGAAGTCGAGCATCCCCTTGACGTAGGTTTTCCATGCGGCGGCACTCACGCAACGATAGAACCCGGATGTCCACGCACCACCTGCCTCGGTCACTCTCAGCGCGGTTGGCAGGAAGCCTCCGATAACCGACGACACGCGAGTGACGCCGGGGATGGCCTTGTTGAGAGCGATGTCGTCATCCAAGAACGTCCCGGCCTTAGAAAACCCGGTGCCGTCAGCGTTGCAGGTGCATCCGTTTTCGTTGTTGATGCAGCGGAATGCCGTCAGTCCATTCGCCGCCATGTACGCATTCTGCGTGGCGTCAGGTGGTGACGCGGTGTACGTCGAGGTAATGCCCTTTTGAATCGCCTTAATCGCCACCAGCGACATGCCCGCAGGCAGAAAACTCGGCGAGCCTGAGATATTAAAGCGCGGCAACGTTATCGCCCGAGAATCCGACCGGCTGCTGGCAGCGTTCCAGTTGCCGTGTAGTCGCCCCCAGTGCCTCGATTGATACCGGCGCGGTCACCGAATTCAGGCAGATATATGAGCGGCTGCGACCCGGTCGGCAGAGAGCCGTCTGCTCCGAGATAAACAGGCTTTCCTGCATTGTAAAACTTCGCAAGGTTGGCTGGTACGCTCAGGTCGATGTACGACGTGTTGAACCACACTTGCCCTACCTGCCCGCCGCAGTCTCCAAATCCATTTGAAGGTCCGTGCATCACAAACCAACTACTCACGGTCCAATCAATGTTAGGATTTGCAGTGTCATAGGTAGTCCATGTCACTGACTGAGCGACACCATCCACGTACACATGACGCTTCGCGGTGTTGGTCAGATCAATGCTTACCACAATGTGGTGAACCGCGCCTGCTGACGCTGTAGCCCATGTGGAGGAAAGATTCTGCGCTCCTCCGCTATTGTTCCTCGTTTCAAGCGTCGCTACTCCTGACACAAAATTGTAAAGATCAATATACGCGGAGTTGCTGCCCGCAGTGCTGGCAAACAGAAGGCAGTTGCCTCCTGTGGTCTGGTTGAACCACATCGACAGCGTGAATTGCGAGCCATCTACGACGCCGACTGGCTGTGCTCTGCTCAGATATGTGCCGGTCGAGTCGGCCACATAAGCCGTGAGCGCAACCTCCGGCGGACTCGGAGACGTGCCAGCGGACAGCTGCGGCGGTCGGACAGCGCTGTAACTCGCCGCGAATGCAACGAGCGGCGCGAGAAGAATTAGCGCGAGCAGTCGTCGCATCATGGTGCCAGCCCCTTCAGCTCAACGAAGCACGGGATGATGGTATCTAGGTTCGTGGTGCTCAAGGTGTTAGGTACACCAATCACATCGACGCGGGTGATGGCGGTGTTCAGCACGACCTCGATGAAGGGCGACGTGTTCGACACCATGAACACATCCGATACTGGTGTCGATGGCGTGCCGCCGCCAGTGATGTCTACATAGGTCAGCCGGGTGTTGGCAGTCGAATCATCGGCGGCATTGATGGTGACCATCGCGCCCTGTGCTACCGGCCCGAAGAAAGCCTGCGTCGCCTGCGTGTCGGGGCCGGCGGTGGTCGCGCAATGCCATGCCACCTGAACCCTTCGGTCAGCGCCAGCAAAGCCGGTGAACTTGATCCTGCTGGCGCTGACGTTTGCCGAACTGGTGATGCTGGCCGGCATGTCGCCCGTGGCGTCAAATCGCGCGATGTAGGTATCGGTGACGCCGATGCCGCCACCCAGCGTCACATATGCGGGGCTCGCCGGAGATGCGCCGGCCCCGCCAGTCACTACGTTGACCTTCACAGCATCGTTCACATCATCCATCGCCGAATCGCCGGCAGGCGTGACGAGATTGACATCATTCGCCGGCCCCGTCTGGTCGATGGAGACCGTGCCGCCAGCAGCCGCGCCCAGATCGATCCATGCCGTCCCGGACCAGGTATAGGCGTGCTGGGTATCGGAGCTGTTGCCGGTCGCGCGCGTGGCGATACCGCCGGGGGTGTTGGTCGAGAATTGCGCGGCGGTGCCGGTGCAATAGACCTGCGAGTTGAAGGACTGGCAGTTCCACGCCGCCCAGGCGGGGGTGCTCAGCAGGAAAAGCAGCAGGGCAGTGAGTTTTCGCATGAGATCACCTGATGATGGTCGTGTTTTCAGTCTATCACGGCGTGAATGGACACTTACTTTCCGAAAATATCCTCGTATTTCTTCTTTCCCGCCCCGGTTCTGGCACTGGACGAATTGCCGAGGTTGACGGCGCGTGCGGTGCCACTGGCGCGCGTCGATGAGATCGATTTTCCGGTGCTTTGCGCGCCGGCCTTGAGCAATCCGGGGGCGCTGGTGCGCGTGGTCGGGGTCAGCGCGGCCATCGCAGTCTGTGCGGTATTGGCCGGGGCCTTGCCGGCGCCGGGTTTGGGCGTTCCTGAGCCTTCATTGCCGCCAAATACCGCGCCCGCGAGCTTCGGCAGTACGGAGCCGACGATCTGACCGCCCAGGAGCTTGCCGAAGGCCCCCAGGCCGGGGTTGAGCGCGAACATCGCGATGCTGAGAAGGTTCCCGAGCATCCCCATCGGTCCGCTGTCGTGCTTGCGGCGGGTGGCCTCGGACTGGCGCAGATAGAGATCACGGGCCAGATAGGCGCCGCCGATCGGCAATTCATCCACCGGCACCTTCAGCGCATCGGCTACCGACTTCAGTGCCGTGATCTCGCTCTGGTGTCCGGGGTTAACACCGGCGCCAGGCGTTCCTTGAAGTCCACCTTCACTGAATCCACGGCCGGATTGCGGGTTGGCAGCGGCTTGCAGGACACCTTGGTACCATTTCCAGGTGTCCTGGTTCGCGCTCGGCACGTCCATGCTGCCTTTGTTCATCAGGGTTGCGATCCCCTGCCCCGGAACCTTCCAGTCGCCGGTACTCCATTGATCCCAGATCTGAGTTGGATCATATTTGGTCCATTGCTCGGCAAATGGCGATTGTTTGTAGGAGACGCCAGTCTGCTGCGCGGCAGGTGATTGTGCGGCGACCGCCGCGCCCAGGCCGGATGGCGGTGCGCCGGCCTGTCCGGACCAGATATTGGCGGCAGTTGGGCCGGCACCTTTCGGGACTGGGCTGGTGATGGGCGTGGTCGGGTTGGAAAGTGGCATTATCGTATCCTCTGGGCCGCGGCCTGTTTGGTTTTCAGCTCGAATTCCATCTGCATCTGGGCGTTCTTCGCCTCCTTCTCCTCGATATCCTTCAGGCGCTCCAGCAGCATGTCGAGCATCGGCGGCTGGCGCAGCTCCAGCAGCGTGCGCCGATCGATGGCGCCGGCCTCGAACAGCTCATTGGCGGTCCGATCGAGTTCCTCGACGAAGACCGGACTCGAGGAATGCGCATCGACCTTGGCCACTGCCACCTTGTCGAACTGGCCGACGATGAACTTCGTCCCGTCATCGGCTGGCAGGTGGGTCGCATCATGTACGCGCATGCCTTGCAACATCAGGTTGACCAGCCGCTCGACCGCGCTTTCCACATACTGGCTGCGAGAGCGCGCGCGGCCGCTGGCATAGCGCCCGAGGGTCTCGGCGTGGCCACGAGAGCGCACGCCGGGCGTGCCCTCGCCCTGGAGGATCTTCGGCAGTCCCAGGGCCTCGTCGAACATCGCATCGATCTCCCTGATCTCGATGAACAGATCCTGTGGCAGATCGGTCTTCCATTCCTCGATCTTGCCCATCGGATCGGCAACCGCGAAATAGGACTTGGCCAGACCCAGTGCATAGGCCTTTTCGTCCTGTATGCCGGGGACGCCAAAGGAGATCTTCGGCGGATAGGTATTGCGCGAGAGCACGTCGGAGATCTCGCGCATGCGCCGGGTGCGCCAGTCCTGCAGATCCATCAATCGGTCAATCTGGCTGAATCCCCATGCATAGTCGTACTTCGGCTCTGGACAGAACTGAATGAACTGGTGCTCTCCCTTCATCCACATGCCGGGCGGCTCGCCCGGGTGATTGCCGGAGAAGCGATCATAGACCGTCATGTCATTGGCAAGCGTGACTACCCGATAATCGGCCTTGTCATCGTCCCAGATCCAAAGCTCGGTCATCGGCACCAGTTGTTCCTGTCCGGTAGGGGTCAGATCCAGCCGTGTGCCGACGAAGGGGCTCGCGAGATTGCCGATCAGGTTGGTCGGATTGTCCGATCTGATCTGCGCCACCACCAGTTTCGAGAGCCCATCGGCCTCGGCGGTAGAGTCCTGGCGCTGACTGGCACTGACATTCTTCAGGATCTCGGCGCGCCGCGGGTGCGAGGCGAGTTCGCGCGTCAATTCCTTGATGGTGATCCCGTAGGTCATCGAGATCGCCTCCTGCTCATCGATGTCCGTCACATCGTCCCGGAACAACCCTATCGTGTGCGGCTCGCACAGGAAGGCCTGATATCGCCCACCGCGCCAGAGGAGTTTCAGGAACATCGAGTCATAGGCAAGCGCCCACAACACCGCCTGCCGGACCAGCTCGCCCGCCTTCATCTCGTTCCAGCGCCGGGAGAGCTGGCGGCTGACCGACATCGTGCGCAGCTTGTCCACCGGTTTTGCATCCACTCCGAGTTCGATGCTGAAGCGCGTGGTCTCGGCGGAGAAAATGAGCGAGGTCAGGGCATCCAATGCCGGGCCTATCTTGTTGAACGGGCTTGCCAGCACCTCCGGCTGCGCGCCATAGACGAAATAGCTGTATCGGCGTTTGTAGTTGCCCTTGCGCGGCTCGCGCGAGCTGGCGCATGCCTGCATCACATCCGTGTACAGATCATAGCGTTCGATGAGATCGCTCGGGATCTTCATATCTCTATCCCGGCGTGCCCGGTTTCGATCAGGCTGGGCGGTCCGTCCACCGTGATCTCCAGACCATCCGGCAGGTGTGCCAATGCTATGTACCGGGTGTCGCCATCGACAATCATCGGTAGATCGATGATGGCCCTTGGTGAGCGCACACCATCGGCCACGCACAGGCGCTCATCAGCAACATCGCAGATCTCGACCGGACAACCGGCGCCGATCCGATCACCACGGCGCAGCGTCCAGACATCGTACGCGCAGAGAACAGTTCTCATCCCTTGTGCCTCAGCATCGGATCGATGAGCGGCTTGGGCGGCGGCAGCGCACCATCCAGCCTGACACCGGCGCCCTTCGCGCCCTCGGCGTCCTTGGCATGCTGGGCGAGCCAGGTACCGACCGGATCGGGGCCCTGTATATGCCCGTTCTTCAGCTTCGGCGCCGGCCCGTTGAACTGCTCCCAGCGGGTCTGGTAGTCATTGGCCACCGGCGCGACCGAGCGCATCACCGAGCCCTTGCGATTGCTCAGATCCTTCAGATTGTATTCCCGTGCAATGGCCTCCAGCGAGGAGTCTGTGAAGCGTGTCTTGTTGCTGCGCCCGCCGGGCGCGGTGCGAAACTCCTGCGTCACGGTCGTGCAGCCATGCGGGCAGACCGGATCCGGTCCTTCGAACGGCCCATGCCCGGCGCAACACCACTCCTTGATCACGGCCATCAGTGCGGTCTCCTCTCGCCTCGTTCGTAGCATTCACGTCCATCGGCCGAGTGATGTACCCAGCCGCCACCCTCGCCGAGCGATGGCGAGTACCAGCAGAGCCCATCATCGTTCAGCACATGCACGCGTAGATCGTAGAGGGGATAGATCTCGCCCCAGGAAGTGAATGCCCACACCCCATCAACCTGTTCGTATTCCATGATGCCCCCTTCACCTCCATTGTAGGACCGGACCCCGATTTGCGAAAGTCACCGTCATCGGCACCGGCCGCCCGCCCAGTCCGCGCGCGTGCCGATCGGTATAGTAGTCATTCATCACCACCGTGAACGCCTGCAGCAGCCACAGTGGATAGGCCTTCTGGTGGCGCAGGCGTTTCAGCAGGTTGCGCTTGTCGCAATCGACCAGCCGGCAGATCTGCTTGAACGAGATCTCGCGCGTGCGCCGCATCTCCGAGACCCACGCCTCGATCTCATGGGTGGTGTAGAGCTTCACTGCAGTGCCCCGACACTGCGCAGGTACTGGCGCAACTGGGTGTCGAAGACCATCGGGCTTTCGTGCGCTTCGACGACATGGGCCTTGGCGCGGGTGGCCTGATCGGCGGCGCAATAGACGCGCATCTGCTCGTGCCAGGCCAGTGTCGCCAGCGCGATGGCGATCACCCGATCGTCTCGTTTCTTCTGCGGAGTCTTGATGATCCCTTCGTCACGGACGATGTTCTGCGCCTCCCGGATCGCCTCCTCGCTGCGAATGTCGATGATCCGCTTGCTCACGCAGTCAGCGAGCGAGCCCATCATCCGTTCCTTGTAGTCGTGCGTGGATTTCGAGTGAATGAACCCGCCACCGGGGCGCGGATTGTCCAGCCGCCGGCTGAGGTAACTGCGAATGTAGCCGGCCACATCCTGCCAGGCCTTCGGCAGCCCACCGGCAAGCTCGCTGTACCGGCGCATCGCTAGGATCTCGTTCAGCACCGCCTGTCCGGGCCCAGTTACCTCCAGATTCATCATGCAGCGCCCGGCTCGCCCCGAGTAGGCGCCAGCCAGATAGACCGCCACCCAGGCGAGCTGGTGGGTAGAGAGCGAGCCAGAGCAGAATTCCGCCACCTGCTCCAGTCCATCGGCATAGCAGCGCATGACCTGTACGCAGTGGTGATCGTTGTCGGGGGAATAGCCATAGGCCGGATCGACGCCAATCGTGTACCAGCCCCCCTCCACCGGCCACTGCCAGATCTTCAGCTCGCAGTTCTTCAGATTTCCTTCCCGCATCTGGATATCAGCGAACTTCTGCCCGAAATGAAATTGCCATGGCTCTGGCGTCAACAGCCTCGAAGCCTTCAGCATGTCGTTCAGGGCCTTCAGATCGAAATAATTGGTGCCAGTGGCAACGAACGCCTGCTGCTCGGTGCAGGGATATTCCTGGTTCATCATGATCTCGTCCCTGATCTCCTCCGCCAGCTTCCAGCGATACCAGGCCATCTGCTGACCGTCGATGTCATACTTGTAGAGCGCCTTCACTTCCCTGATCCAGGCCCGCTCCTGCATGTTCGGCTGCGCCTTGCCGTAGGCCTTCCACAACCGCGGCTGCTTGTCGGGGGCAATGCGGTAGGTGTTCTTCAGCCACCAGGCAATGAACAGCGCCTTCTGCCCATGCGAGGCCTTGGCCGTGTCCCACAGATCCTTGAACATATTGTAGCCCTTGGCTGTGGACTCGTAGACATACAGCCGCCGTGGATTGGTCTCGGCCAAGGATGCCTGCAGCGAGGCCAACCCCTCCGGATCCACCCACGAACCGGTCTCGGTGAAGTGCCCATAGTTGATGGCCTGACCGCGGGAGAGATTGCCGCCCTTCCTGACGCCGGCGACCTGATAACTCATCCGCGAGCGATTACGGAACGCGACCTCGGTGCGATTGTGCTTGACCACCGGTATCGACCACTGCGGCGGCAGGTGCTTCAGCCAAGTCGTAATCGTGCCCCGCATCAGATCCCGGTTCTCGTCCTTGTCCACCACCAGCGTCGCTTGCGTCCCAGGATTGGCAAACCCCCAGTACAGATCCAGCGCCCACATGATGGTGCTGATCCCTTCCTGCCTCCCCTTCAACACCACGTAGGTATGGATCCCCTCCTTGATCCCTTTATCAATCTGGTTCAGCAGGTATTTCTGCCCATCATAGAGCTTGGTCCCGAGATAGATCCTTCCGACCTCCTTGGAGTCGATCAACAACGACTTGGTGAAATCCAGGAACTGAGGGAGATCAAACATGCATCGAGTCTAGCCCATGCATGGCTATCACCAAAAGCCCGACCATGACCGGTGTGTACCTCGAACTCGACTCAACTGCGGAAATTTTGGGTGGTATCGGGCTGATGGTAGACCCCATCCAGCTCACCCTCGACCCATGGAAACCAACCCACCCATCCCGCTGCACTCGCTCACCAGGTCCAGTCCCAATCCCAATCCAATCAATGACTTAGGCTCGTCTCTGACTCTGGAGTGGGAACCGTACCTGACTCAGGATCAGACCTGATCAAGACCAGGGGACCATGGGATTGGACTGGATTGCTGCAGTGCAGGATGGGGGAGGAGGCTGACAACCCCATCCCCGTACACTCCCCAGCCCACTCCCCAGCCCACTCCCAACCCCACTCGGTCCATCGCTCGGTCACTCTCGGTCCAGTACGGACAGGGTGTGACTCGGGAGCATGGCTGGATGGGGTACTGGACCTGGGTACAGCAGGGACACATCTATTCACTCCCCCTACCCCCTCTATCGCACTCCATCGCAGAATTCGTCAAGTACCTTCTGTCGGTTCGTTCGTTATGTTTCAGGGGGTTATGTATAGTTGCAAACTAGCTTGTCCGATACTCTATACCGTTTTTTCATATACCTTACCTCACTTATTCCATTCCTTGTGTGATGTGACGCTCTCTGTCACTTTCCTGCCGTTGATTGTCAGCGATGTGCCGAGATTTGTCAGGATTGTTAGTACTCACTTACTGAATCGTGTTGTGTTTCTGATAGCCCTGGCGTTGGCACGGTGTCTGCATCGACTACAGTACATTTCGATGGGAGCACACCATGAGCACACTGACCTTTGTCGATTCCACCCACGCGTTCGAGCGCGCCATTGCCGCTGGCACCCTGGAGCGGCCGCAGGACTGGATGTACATGTACACGGCAATATCTCGGTCCGGGCTGGCCGCTCGTGACTTTTTCAAAAACATCGACTCGCGCGTGTATCGCGGCGGGCCGGCGTACCGGTATTGCCAGTCTCTGGATAGTGAGCCGGTCGAGCCAGGGGCGCTGCCGTTGCAGCGCACAAACCTATATTAGATAGAGGGTGCGATCATGTAGGAGTCAACCATGCAGACATTCATTCAGATCTTCGCCGCAGCCCTGATCGGCGCTGGGACGCCCACCGATCCGGGCATCGCCCATCCCATGCACTGCCAGCGCCAGGAGGCGCCCACGACCCTGCAGGCGGCCATGGCGCCGGCCTGCGAGCCCGAGCAGGAGGCCACGCCATGACCTCGGTCTACCGACAGCATGCAGCTGTATTTGCCAATGACCTGGTGGTGCCCCCGCATACCTGGTACGAGATCCGCTCCCGCCCCGGCCTGCAGCGAGATGGGCGCGACGTGGAGCGCACCCTCTGGTGGGATGGCGGGGTGGTGTTCTTCGTCGAGCAGGCCGACTGCGGGATCAGCCCAGATGATGAGTAGCCAACGCAACGCGGCCAAGCAGCTGCTGGTGTATTACCTGCAGTTGCTCGCTCGCAGGAGCGGGCAGGCCCTGGAACCGGATCAGATCCTGGAGATCGAGTCGATTGTGGACCTGATCGCCAGCGCCGCCCATGTCGAGGGCATGGCCAAGGCACAGTCCCGTTTGATGCGGCGGGATGGAAAATACTAGTTTGTCCTATTTGCATACGCTGTATGGTATGCTACACTGTATCCATAGTCAGTCGATTGGCGACTGGCTGAACGAGGAGAAAGACGATGACGATGCATACCTACACTCTCAACCAGGCCGAGGTCGAGTTGTATGACAGCGAGGACGACTCGCAGGTGCAGGAACTGATGTCGATCCTGCGGGCCCGCTACGGCCGCCCGGCGGGCGGCGCCCCCGTCCAGACAGAGGTCTGGCACCCGGATGGGTTCGTCATCGAGCAGTACCGTGCCGATGACTGATCACCACCCCGAATTCCTCCGCCTCATGGACGAGGCGGGATGGACGTGGGCGCAAGCAGCGGCGGCGCTCGGCGTGGCCGAGACCACCATCCGGTCCTACCGGGCCCGGCGCGGCTCGGAGACGGCCAGGCCAGTGCCGGAGCCGATCATCAGGCTGATGCGGCTCCTCTGCACCTCATGAATCAGGACGGGCCACGGATGGCCCCAAGGCGGTCGCCCGCTCCTCGATGAGCGGCGCACTCATGCTCGCACCCGGCGGACTCCCGCCGGTCCGGCCCAGTCGCTGATACTCCCTGGTGCGCTCCAGCGACTCCAACCGACGCACGAGATCGGCGATCTGATACTTGGCGTCGGCTTGGGTCTCCTTGATGGTCCCGAGACTCGCCGTGATCGAGTCCAGCGCCTTGCTCGTCTCCTCCAGTCCCTGCGTGATCTCGTGCTCGTTCCCTCGGCCATTGACCAGCCCCACCCACTCGGCCACGTTGCTCCCATTGCCACCGGCGATCGCCAGCAGTACGCCACCGCCGATGTAGTTGCGCAGTTTCCGGTGGAATGTCTGAGTCTCGCTGGTCGCATCCTCGGAGAGCTGGCGTTTCAGCTCGGCCGCCAGCTCGGCCAGATCCTCGGGCGTCAGCGAGTGCATGCCTCGATCCAGTCCATGAGCGGCGCGGTGCGCTGGTAGACGCCAGGGTAACCAGGCTGTGCGCAGCCGGCCCCGAATGAGGTGATCCCGACTTGTTTGCCCTGGTAGATGAGCGGCCCGCCGGAGTCGCCCTGACAGCTATCGTGACCCGCTGTCCCGGCGCACATCTGCACATCGTCCCAAATGTAGCGATAGGCCTCGGCACACTCGGCCGCTGGCACAATCGGGATCGTGACCTGCTGCAGGGTGTCACTGGTCGCAGTATCACCCTGGTGGAGGAGTCCCCATCCGATGGCGGTGACGTTACCTGTCTGCGCCGCCCCAATCTGCACCGGCTGGTAGGGCACCGGCTGATCCAGCGTCACCAGCGATGCGTCATACAGGTTATAGGTCGGGTTGTAGTCGGCATGGGTCACGGCTTTTCCCACCGCCACCCGCACGCCCTGAGCGCTGTTGCTCAGCCGGGTCCGCCCGATGATCACATTGTCGCCGGGGCTCACCTTGCAGTGCGCCGCGGTCAGTACGTGCGCCGGGTCAATCAGCGAGCCCCCGCAGAACTGGAAGCCGAACGGGGTCGTGATCGCCACCATCCATGGGTACTGCTCGGTCGTGGCGTCCGTGCCGCCCACGATCCGCGGCAGGCGCTCGAACATCCCCAGCGTGGTCATCAGCCGGTACGAATTGGCCGTCGCCCGGCACTCGTTCACGGGCGGGGATGGCTCGGTCGTGGGGGGTGTCACCGGTGGCAGCGAGGGCGGTGCCTCCACGACCGGAGGCTTGCTGCTGCACCCGGCCAGCAACGCCAGTAGCACGACCAGGAACACGGCGAGACAGAGCACGCCCCAGCCGAGCCCACTGTGGCCATTACGGTTCGGCCAATCGCCGTGATCGCCCATATCAGCCGCCCATTATCCGATGCAGGAAATTGGCGATCAGCGCCCACAGTCCGACACCGACCGCCATCGCCGCGAGTATGGCGATCAGCGCCCACTTGACCAACCTGCTGATATTGATGGGTTGACCGCTCATTGCGCCCCCTTGCCCACACACGATGCCGGCAACTCGTACATGTCCGGGCATGCCTTCCACAGTGCGCAATTGCTCGTGTTCAGCTTGTCGAGCACGCTGCGCGGCGTTGCCAGCCCCTCGTCCACGGTCAGGATGACGGCCTCCTGCGTCTGGCAGCGGGAGTCCACCGGCACCCGCACGATCTGCGGTGCGCACCCGGACAGTACGATGGCCATCGCCAGATACATGCTCACCAGGGTGAAGACAGTCAGTCTCATTTGCGCTTGGGGGCTCGCGTGGCAAGCTCCACGGCCTGCGCATCCGTCAGCTCGGTCGCCGCGCTGGCGGCCTCCTGAGCGCCCTTCAGGCCAGCCTGGATGCGGGCCTGCTCGGCGGCGGCCACGTCCTGCAACGCCTCGGCCATGCCCTGCTGCTCACCCGCCCTATGCTGGCGGGTAAGGGCGAACCGTCCGAGGAGCACCATCACCAATGCGAGGGCGCCGATCCCCAGCGCCCCCAGCATCCCGATGCTCACGCTACCTCAGCGCCTCGGCGCGCGCGGCTTCCATCCGCATCTTGACCATCGCCACCTGATCGACATTCAGCTTCGCCCCTTGGTCGAGCGCAATCAGGTTGCTGACGAACTTGGTGTTTTCGTTCGCGCGCGACCAGGCAAAGTAGCTGTTCTGCACCCACTTCATGACCTCGGCGGCGACATCCTGCGGGCTGGCCCGCGTGGTCGCCTCGGCGGCGATCTCCGCCGCATCGATCAGACGCGATGCCTGATCGACCTTGGCCACCGCCGTGTCACGACTCGCCGGTTTCATGTCGCCGGTGGCCACCAGATGCGCAATGACCTCATAGCTGGTGGTCAGCTCGGCTCGGGCATAGGCGACGCCATGGGACGGATCAGTCGCCTTCTCGTACCCCAGACTGGCGCAGCCAGTGATCAGGGCCAGGATCATGGCCAGCGCACTCCAACGAACGGCGCGCGGCGTCACTTGCCACCTCCCTTGGCCTTGTCGAGCTTGTGGCCGACGCCAAAGATCGCGAGCCCGGCCATCACCATGGTCCACCCCTCGTTCAGCGCGGCCCCATCGACACCGCCGCCACTGAGTAGCGGCAGCGCCGCCTCAATCACTTTGGCGGCGCCGGTCAGCATCAGGCCACCGCCCGCCAGGTACGTCTTCATGCCATCGAGAAACATAGCGTTCTCCTAAGGGTTGTGAATTCACGCACAGAGTATAGCCCCGGTTACTTTTTCTGCGCCAGCGCATCCGGGGCCGGGACGCAGATCATCCCGCGACCCGCCGGCCGGCACCACATCCGCAGATCCTCGCTCGGAATGGTCTCACCATCGGCCTGCGCGCGGGTCAGGATCTGGGTGTGCATATCCTCTTGCAGGGTCAATCCGGCGCCATCCAGGGGATCGTCGGGCTCCGCCGACAGATTATGGGACAGGAGCAGGAGGAGAAGCCCCAGCCCGATCCACAGGCAATGCAGGACATATCGGCGCTCATGATCGTCGGCGTTCATTTTCGTTTCCCCAAGGCAGCAGCAAGGAACAGCAGGCGGTCCCAATCGGGACCGTTCGGATCGGGGATTGGACCGCGCGCATTCACTGCAACACCCCGAGGAACTCGGCGGCCCGTTTCGCCCAACCGGCCGCGAACCGGGCCTGGCTCGGCTTGCCCGTGATCAGCAGACCATAGAACCGGATCCGGGTGGCGAGCACGCGGACATACAGCGCGCGCCATGGCGCCGCCTGAATGGCGGCTTTCGATTTCGGGCCCAGTTGGCCGTCGGCGACCGCGCCGGCAGCGCCCTGCAGCCACTGGATGGCGCGTCCGACACTGTGATTGACCGCACAATCCACGATCAGGCCCAGCAGGGCGCCGTGAAGGGGGCCGGCGGGCGCAAACGGGGCGATATAGCGTTGGGTGTAGATCTGGCGGGCTTCCAGCGAACTCAGTGCCGCCACCTCGGCCTTGGTCACGGCCTTGCCACGCCAGTCCGACAACGTGGCCTGCGTGATCCCGTACTTGGTCGCGCCACCGGCGTCGGCCGGATCATCGACGTATCCGCCCTCGCGCCGCAGAATGTCATCCAGGATCTCGTCAACACCCATAGCCCCCCCTGAATTCAACGTAGCAGGCGATTGCCAGCGCAACAACTGTCAATTTTCTGGCGCGGCGCCTAGATCACCATCCCACGCCAGCGCCAGGATCGCATCGATATCGCGCCGGTATTTCTCCTCCAGCTCACCGAGCGCCTCGGTACAGGGGTGATCCTCTGGCAGGATCTTGATGTCGGACACGTCCTGATCCTCGACCCGCGCAGACTCTATCGCGATCAGGTTACTGTATGACCACATGGCGCTGTACTTGTTGCCGATGAACAT
>JAHKKL010000187.1 GCA_020027635.1 Gammaproteobacteria bacterium | reverse complement strand
CCCCGGGCGCCGGAAACCCGCATGCTTGAGCGAATACGCTTCCTGATACGGCTCGGTCATGGCCACAAGATCGCCCGCCGCTATTTCGTGACCAACGGCTTTGACGGCGCGCTTACCATGCTCGGGCTGATCATGGGCTTCTATTCGAGCGGCGGCGTGGCGCTTCAGGTCGTGATCAACGCCTGTCTCGGCGCGGCGATCGCATTCACCGTGAGCGGACTGTCCAGCGCCTACGTGAGCGAGGCCGCCGAGCGTAAACAGGAGTTGCTGGAGCTGGAGCGGGCGCTGGTGCACGACCTCGCCGATACCGACCACGGCCTCGCGTCGCGACTGCTGCCGCTGCTGATCGCAGCCGTCAACGGACTGGCGCCGCTGCTCATCGCGCTGGTCATCATTGCACCCTTGTGGCTGGCGCGGGCCGGTGTGGTCCTGCCGCTCGCGCCGCTGGAGGCGTCCATCGCGCTCGCCTTCGCGGTCCTGTTTCTGCTCGGTGCGTTTCTCGGCACGATCAGCGGGCGGTTCTGGTTGTGGAGCGGCGTGCGTATTCTCATCATCGCCGCACTGACCGCGGCCGTGATCCTGCTGGTCGAAAACTATTCCAGGCCCGCCGCCTAACGCAGGGCCGTCGCCTCACCCGTCGGATGCCCTTTCTCCGCCAGCCACGGCCGCGTTCAGGAGGCATAGAGCCAACCCCGCCGCACCAGCCATTTCTCCACCTCGACGGCCAGAAACACCACACTGGCGAAGGCGAAGCACATCAGCAGCTCGAAGCCGTCGAGCGCGGAGGTCCTGAACAGCGGCTGCAGCACCGGGAGGTAGATAACGGCGAGCTGCAGCGCCACCGTCAGCAGGACCGCGCCGAGCAGCGGCAGGTTCGAACGCAACCCAAGGGTGAACAGGGAGTCCCGTTCCGAGCGTATCACGAGTACATGGACGAGCTGGGCGAAGGTCAGGACGGTGAATACCATGGTCTGCCAGTGCGCATCACCGGATTCATAAGCCCATGCCTGGGAGGCGATGGACAACCCGCCGATCAGCACGCCCACCCAGATCATGTGCTGCCACATGCCGTGGGCGAAGAGGCTCTCGCCGGGCGGGCGGGGCGGGCGGGTCATGAGCCCGCGCTCGGCCGGCTCCGCGGTCAGGGCGAGACCCGGCAGGCCGTCCGTGACCAGATTGATCCAGAGGATGTGGATGGGCAGCAGCGGCAGCGGCAGGCCGAGAAACGGGGCCAGAAACAGGGTCCAGATTTCGCCGGCGTTGCTGGTCATGATGTACTTGACGAACTTGCGGATGTTGTCGTAGATACGCCGTCCCTCGACCACCGCCTCGACGATGGTCGCGAAGTTGTCATCGAGCAGCACCATGTCGGCGGCTTCGCGCGCGACATCCGTGCCCTTGCGGCCCATGGCGATGCCGATCTCGGCGCGCTTCAGGGCCGGTGCGTCGTTGACGCCGTCGCCCGTCATGGCGACGAATTCACCGCGCGCCTGCAGGGTCTGGACGATCCTGATCTTCTGTTCCGGGCTGACGCGCGCGAACACCCGCGTGTGCGCGACCCGCGCCTGCAGTTCCTCCGCCGTGAGCCGTTCGATCTCCCGGCCGGTCAGCACCCTGTCATCTTCCTGCGCAATGCCCAGTCGCAGGGCAATGGCCCTGGCCGTGCCGGGATGATCGCCGGTGATCATGACCGGCGTGATGCCGGCGGAGCGGCACAGCGCCACCGCCGCGTGCGCCTCGGCCCGCGGCGGGTCGATCAGCCCGACCAGGCCGAGTAAACTGAGTTCCCATTCCATCGCCTGCGGATCGGGCGGTTCGACATCCCCGGCCAGGGAACGCATGGCATAGGCCAGTACCCGGTAGCCCTCGCCCGCAAGCCGTTCCGCGACGAGGTGCAGTCCGGGTGCATCGAGTGCGGCGGTTCCGCCGGCCGTGAGCCGGTTCACGCAGCGCGCGAGGATCTCCTCCGGTGCTCCCTTGACGAAGGCGATGATTTCATTCCCGTCCCGATGAATGGTGGTCATGCACTTGCGTTCGGCGTCGAAGGGCTGCTCGGCCAGGCGCGGCAGGGTTTTCCCGAGTTCCTCCTTGTCGAAACCCGCCGCGCGGGCCGCCTGGTACAGCGGGATTTCGGTAGGATCGCCGCTGGCGTCGCCGCCGGGCTGCGGATGCACGTCGTTGTTCAGGGCCATCGCCCGGCCGAGCAGCCGCCAGGGCAGGCCGGCGGCGGCCGCCGCCGGGAGTGCGGCGGCTCGCGTGTCATCGGCGAACAGCGCATCCACCCGCATGCGGTTTTCCGTCAGCGTGCCGGTCTTGTCCGAACAGATATAGGTGACCGAGCCCAGCGTCTCCACCGCGGGCAGACGGCGGATCAGCGCATTGTGGCGGCTCATCGTGCGCGCGCCGAAGGCGAGAGAAATGGTCACCACGGCCGGCAGTGCCTCCGGGATTGCCGCCACGGCCAGGGTCACCGCGGTGAGAAACATCAGAATCAGCGGTTCGCCGCGCAGCAGGCCGGCGCCGAAGAAGATGGCGCAGACAAACAGCACGGCGAGTGCGAGCCGCTGGCCGAACTGGGTCAGCCGCCGTTGCAGCGGCGTGCGGGGCATCTCGTCCTTGTGCAGCAGTGTGGCGATGCGGCCGAGTTCCGTGTCCATGCCGGAGGCCACGACAACGCCCGCGCCCCGGCCGCCGGCGACCAGCGTACCCTTGAACGCCATGTTGCGGCGGTCCGCCATGGGGAGGTCCGCCTCCATCAGCGTCCCCGTGGACTTCTCGACGGCTTCGGATTCACCCGTCAGCGCCGCCTCGTCCAGCCTGAGGTTGACGGCCTCCAGCAGGCGCAGGTCGGCCGCTACGATGCCGCCCGCCTCGAGCAGGATGATATCGCCGGGGACCACCTCCGTGGCGGGGATGGTCCGGATATGGCCCTCGCGGCGCACCCGGGCTTCCGGTGCCGCCATTTCGCGCAGCGCCGCCACGGCGCGTTCGGCGCGGTATTCCTGTACCGCTCCGATCACCGCGTTGAGCAGCACGATGACGACGATGGTAATCGTGTCCTGCGGGTCGCCGATGATGCCGGAGATGACCGCGGCCACGATCAGCACGATGATCATGAAATCGGCAAACTGGCCGAGCAGGATGCGTCCGGGCCCGCGGCGGGCGCTCACCCGGATCTCGTTGCCGCCGTGACGCTCCAGGGCGGCCCGGGCGCTGTCGCCGGACAGCCCGTGGCGGGCGTCGACATGCAGTGCGGCAAGCACTTCCCCGGTGGAGAGGGTGTGCCAGGCGGGCGGGTTTGGCGGTGTGTCGTTCATGGCTCGGGCGGATCGCGGTGTTGCCGCCGGAAGTGGGACGTCAACGGTTCTTCGATCCAAAGCAGTAATAACAATTCCTGATTACCTCTGGAACTCAGGGCACAGTGGGGAAGGGCGGCATCCAGGCCAGGGCCGCAAGACACGCCGTCAATACATCCCTGTAGGCTCGACTGCCGCATCCGTGCGGCAGACGGTCTTGCGACCCTGGCCTGGACCGCCTGCCAACGCTGGCAGTGGGTGCAGGGCCTGCGAATCGGCAGTGGCGCATGTCGGCCGCAACCGTTACAACAAGCGGCAGGCCTCGTCGAAGCCGAGTCGCGGACTGCGCGGAAAGAGCCTGGCGTGATCGGCGTAGCCGAGCGCGCAGAGGAAGTTGGACTTGATCTTGCCATCGGGAAAGAACTCGGCATCGAGCCGCGCGCGGTCGAAACCCGACATCGGCCCGCAGTCGAGGCCGATGGCGCGCGCGGCCAGCAGGAAGTACGCGCCCTGCAGCGTACCGTTGCGAAAGGCGGTTTCCTCGATTTTCGCGGGTTTGCCCGCGAACCAGGAGGGCGCGTCCTTGTTGTGCGGGAAAAGCCTGCCGAGCTGCAGATGGAATTCCATGTCCATGCCGATCACCGCCACCACCGGCGCGGTCATGGATTTCTCCACGTTGCCCGGATCGAGGCAGGGCCGCAGACGTTCCTTCGCCTCATGTGTGCGCAGGAACAGCAGGCGCGCCGGGCAGGTGTTGGCGCTCGTGGGGCCCCACTTCATGAGCCCGTAGATCTCCCGCAACTGTTCGTCGCTCACCGGCCGGTCGAGCCAGAAGTTGTGCGAACGGGCGTTGCGAAACAGGATGTCGAGACAGTCGTCGGTGACTCGCTGGTTGTTCATGATCGCTCCCCGTGATGTGGCCGAAGCATAAACCACCCGTTTGTCGAAATCCATTTGCCGATCCCGTAGGGCGCAATAGCGTCAGCGTATTGCGCCGCATGGGACGTTTCACCCGCGGCGCAGAATGCTATCACCTATCCGCCTTACGCGGGTCGCGGCCCCGACCACGGGTAGAGGCGAGGAGCGATCATCGTCAGGGCCGCGGCGACCGCCAACACGACCAAAGAGCCCGCGAAGAACAAGGTCCAAGCATCCGGCTTGAGCGCACCGAGGCTGACGATCAGGAACACCATCCCCGCATGCCAGGAGACAGCGAGGAAACCCAGCCGCCGAAGAACTCGTCGATCATCCATGCGCCCGAGGCCAGCAGAACCAGTGCGCCCGGCACCACGATGCCATCGTAGAACACCGCGATGTTGCGCACGGCCTCCGCGAACCCCGCGAGATCATGCAACCGGCGGGATCGCATGTCTGACACCC
>JAHKKL010000018.1 GCA_020027635.1 Gammaproteobacteria bacterium | reverse complement strand
GGGCATCTGGCCACCATTTTTTCCATCTACCGCCCGCTTGCCGTCAACCAGATCTATACCTACAACGCGGCGGGAACCGGCGCTGATGGTGAGGGGGCGGCGCGCATACAACTGGATGAACTTCTGGGATTCAGGCAGGACAGCCTGTCTGGCGGGACACTCGAAAACGACCGGATAACCAACCTTTATGCCGAGGTCGGCCCTGAAATGACCACCGGCCTTGGCGTTCTGTATGGAAGCGTCCAGCCGCTTTATATCGAGGACAACGGCGCGCTGGACAATCATTCCATCAAATTACTTTCCGATTCCCTTGCGGTATATAACCTGTTCGAAAAGCTGCAGAACGGGATAGCGGTCAGTACCGTTTCCGGTATTCTTGCGGCGCGCGCGCCCATTGCCAGTGAACGGTCGAGCCTGGAGGAAACATTAAACAGCATCGGCAAGCTGTTTGGTCGGACATTGAACTGGACGGACGGTGACGAAGTGCAATACAGGGATGATCTGTATAACAATGTCTCGACGCTGGAGGCGCTGATAGAACCATACGGCGGAGATCTCCAGGTCACCAGCCTCCTCGGTCATGATGCAGCCACGCTGCTGGCGCTTGCCAATCCGGAATCCGGGGGCGCGGAGGAATTCCGTTATGCCATTCAGGAGCTCAATCCCTTCGCCGTCGGTGGGAACGCCGGACTCTATACCGTTGCTTCACAGGACGGCCATCTTGACTGGATCGCATTCAGCCTGGATTACTGGTATGACCGCTCCAGTCTCCTTCACTGGAAAAACCGGTCCAATACGGAAGATCCCGCCACTCGCGGAATGGGCGGGATGCCGTCTTCATCCTGGGTGTTGCCAGGGTATGACGTGCCTGTTCTCTACCGGGATCTGAGTTCCGGATATGAAGTCAAACTGGGCAGTTCGCTTTCCGACCTGACCCTGCCCGAGAATAACTACACGAAGATTATTTTCGGTGATATCTCCTCCGTCAACTCGATCATGGGAGGTGACAAGGCGGACCGTCTGTATGGCGGTTTCCTGTCCGACACGCTCAATGGCGGCCAGGGCAAGGACTACCTGGAAGGAGGGGCGGGGAATGACGCGCTGGAGGGTGGAGCGGACGGGGATGTCCTGCATGGCGGCGACGGCGATGATACCTATGTCTTTCATTCCGGTGATGGTCTTGATTTCATCCTGGATACCGACGGCCTGGGCAGGATCATCTACGACGGGCAGACACTGTCCGGCGGTAGCCAGGTATCGCCGGGTCAGTTTCGCAGCGACGATGGGCTGTTTACCTACGTCTTCGACGGCGCCCCCGGAACCCCCGGTACGCTGGTGATCCGCAATCCCAACGGGCAACTGGTCGTTACCGGATTCAGCAACGGTGAGCTGGGCATGACGCTTAACTATGATCAGCCGTCACTCGATCCAACACCCGACGTTACCCGGGAGATAGTCGGTGATTTCGAGCCAAAGGATTTTGACCCGGGTCCTGATGTCGAGTATCGCTACGATGACCTGGGTAACCTGATTACGGACCCCGACAGACCCGCCGCGATCGCGGACACGCTTAACGGCAGTACTGGCAACGACCATATCGCGGGGGGTGAGCGGGATGATTATCTCTTCGGCCGTCAGGGTGAAGACCACCTGCAAGGCGGCGCGAACCAGGACTGGCTGGAAGGCAACGAGTCGCATGACGTACTCGAAGGCGGACCGGGTACCGACATCCTCGCGGGCGGTGAAGGTGAGGATCGTTTGTTCGCGGATTCAGTGGAGGACTGGAATACGGCATTCGATTCGGATCTCACTCCCGCTGGATCATCCCGTGACTGGCTGGCCGGCGGCGGCGGTGATGACCTGCTGGTCGGTTCATCGGGTGACAACGGTCTCACCGGCGGCCCAGGCAGTGACCTGATGATCGGCGGTGCCGGGAATGATGAAATCTTCGGTGACGCCGACTGGCTGGCGACCGGTTTTAACTGGACCTGGTCTGAACAGCAGGGAGAGCGTGTCTATATCCCGGTGACCGGTGCAGACAACCCATCCGGCGGCGAGGCCGATACCATCTATGGCGGTGGCGGGAATGATTATGTCCAGGGACAGGCGGGTGACGACGTCATCTTCGGCGACGCGGGTAATGATTACCTGGTTGGCAACGAGGGCAGCGACACGCTGACCGGAGGAAGGGGTGATGACCGTATTTTCGGTGATGACGGATCCATTGATTTCACCACTCACGGCAGCGACCTGATCAACGGGGGTGCGGGGAATGACTATCTCGTCGGGCATGCCGGCGCCGACAGGATCACGGGGGGTGAGGGCGACGATACGCTGTTCGGTGATGCCGGTTTGTCCCAGATCCCCCTGGCATGGCACGGTAATGATGACCTCGATGGCGGGGATGGCAACGACACGGTCTATGGCCATGGAGGTGATGATACCCTGCTTGGCGGTGGCGGGACTGATGCACTCTACGGGGATGAAGGCAATGACCTGATCTACGGCGGTGTCGATGCGGATGTTCTCTCCGGAGGGGATGGTTCTGACCGGCTGTATGGCGAGGACGGGGATGACCAGCTTGAGGGCAATGACGGTGCTGATTTGCTTGATGGAGGTGCCGGAGCCGATGAATTCTACGGCAGTCAAGGCGACGATACCCTGATCGGCGGTTCCGGCGATGACGTGCTTTATGCCGGCATCGGTGATGATACGTTGTTTGGAGGAAGCGGCGATGATCTCCTGCAGGGCTACGATGGAGATGATTTCCTCGGCGGTGGTGCCGGCAATGACAGCGTCGTCGGGGGCGCCGGCGATGATTACTTTATCTACAACCTGGGTGATGGCGTCGATGTCTTTGCCGATTCATCCGGCACCGACACCGTGCGCTTCGGTTCGGGCATCGAGCTGGCATCGGCCGCGGTGTTTCTCTCGAGCGGATACCTGATTTTCCAGTTCAATCCTACGGATGCATTGTATATTCAGGACAATGCCATTGAACGCTATGTTTTCGCGGACGGTCTCGTACTGTCACCGGATCAGATTCTGGAGCATGCGACCTGGATCGGGGGTGGCAGCGGGAGCGACACCATTGCGGGGACGGACACCGACGATGTGTTTCTGCTGGGGCCGGGTGATGACCTGTTCATCGGTCGCGGCGGTGATGATGTCTATGTGTTCAATTCCGGCAACGGACATGATGTCATCGACGATGTCCACGGCACGGTGGATGCCCTGGTATTGGGTCGAGGCATCGATCCGTCCGTTATGACCGTCAGCCGGCAGGAGCTCGATCTACGTATCGATTTCAGCTTCGCCGACAGCATCACGATCCGCAACTGGTTTGTCGGTCAGCAGATCGAGGTATTCGACTTCTACAATGGTGTACGGATTTCGGCACCTAGCATGGAACTGCTCTCCGCTGCACCGTCGTTTGTGGGCGATGCGAGCCGCGACATCCTCGTCGGTGGACCGGGGGATGAAATCTTCCGTGGTAACGGCGGTGACGATACGCTGGTTGGCGGCGGCGGAGCCGACGACTATGTCTACAACGTCGGGGACGGCCTCGACCGGATCGAAACGACGGCGACGGGTGCAAGCGACCGGCTGGTATTCGGCGCCGGCATCGCTGCGGATCACACCATCGCGCAGACCGTCGAATCCGGCGATGAGGAGATCCTGGAGATCCGTTTCCTCGATGCGCTGGGGCGTGTGATCGCAGGGCAGGGTATCGATATCGTCACGCGTCCCGCCGGTGTGCCGGTGGATGGGTCATACGACTATGGCGTGGAGACCCTGATTTTTGCGGATGGAACGACGCTGACACCAGCGCAGCTCATCCAGGAGTCCGTCAATCAGACGCCGCAACTGTTGATGCCGTTACCGGACCAGGCCGTCGATGAAGATACGCGGTTTACGTACCGGGTCGATGCCGGTGCCTTCGCCGATCCCGACCCGGCAGACCACCTGATCTATTCGGCCAGACAGGCGGACGGCGCGCCGTTGCCGGACTGGCTGTCGTTCAATCCCTATACGTTGGAATTTTCCGGCACGCCGGCCAATGAGGATGTCGGCGGTCTGGACATCGCCGTGACGGCGACGGATGGCCGCGGTGCCGCGGTGAGCGATATGTTACGGCTTGCGGTAAACAATGCCAATGATGCCCCGCTCATCGCCGCGCCACTGCCGGATCAGACGGCACGAGAAGGCGAGGAGTATGCCTTCCTTGTGCCGAACGGGAGTATCAGCGATCCGGATCCCGATGACAGTCTGGCGTACACGGCGAGCCGGCCCAGTGGCGAACCGTTGCCCGCCTGGCTGATATTCGACAGTGATCGGCTCACCTTCGCGGGCACCCCCCAGGCAGCCGATGTCGGCCTGCTGGAGATTGATCTGACGGCGACTGACAGCTCCGGCGCCGCGGTCGCGGACCGATTCACGATCGATGTGCAGCTCGCGGAGTCGGCGCCGAATGTCATCAGCGGGAACAGTGGGGGCGACGTACTGGTCGGTACCGACGGAGTCGACTGGATCTACGGAAACAGCGGCAATGACAGCATTTACGGGTATGGGACGAACGATGTGATAGACGCGGGACGCGGTAGGGACAGGGTATACGCTGGCAGCGGTGATGATCTGGTGGATGCGCAAACGGGTGATGACACTCTCTACGGGGAGGCGGGCAGCGACACCCTGAACGGTCAGCAGGGTGATGATTACCTCGACGGAGGAGCGGGCGATGACCGACTGGATGGGGGCGCGGGAACTGACCGCCTGTTCGGTGGTTCGGGGAATGACAGTCTCACCGGCGGCGACGCCGGCGATTACCTGGCTGGCGGCGCTGGCAGCGACAGCTATTACTTCAATCGGGGAGATGACGTCGATACGATTGCGGAATCCGGCATGACTGGCCCTCTTGAACCCACGGATACGCCTGCGCTTGACCGGATCTGGTTCGGTGAGGGTATCGCCGTGGACCAGCTGTGGTTTGAGCGGCAAGGCGATGCGCTGGTGGTAAGCATTATCGGCACCCGCGACGAAGTCCATATCGCCGACTGGTATCTGGGTGAAGGCCACCAGGTCGAGGAAATTCATACGGCGGACGGCTCCGTGCTGCTCAATACCCGCGTCGATCAGCTGGTGTTTGCCATGGCGTCGCTGGCCGAGCCGCATTTTGGCGAACTGAACTTGACGGCGGATTACCAGGACGAACTCCATCCCGTCATCACGCAGACCTGGCAGGCGGCCTGAGACGATTGGTTCACAATGGTCATAAACACCGTTTTCACCGCAAAGACGCAAAGAACGCGAAGAAACTTAAGGAAGCCCTGATTAACTCGTCATTGCGAGGAACGAAGTGACGAAGCAATCTCTAAGCATTTGATATTACGTTTATGAGATTGTTTCGCTACGCTCGCAATGACACTATGACCGACTTAATCAGAGATTCCTTGATAACGAGAACAATTAAATGGCTTTGCGTTCTTTGCGGTGAGTGCCATCAGACGAATACCGGCTGTCGGTAGTCCTTCGGGTATTGACGTGTGTGATAAGCTTCCGGCATGCGAATGCGTCGTGACTTGCTGGCGATTCTCTCAGACGGTGAGTTCCATTCCGGCGAGGCCATGGGTCTGGCGCTGGGTGTGAGTCGCATGGCGGTATGGAAACATATTCGGGCACTGCGTGAATGCGGCGTACCGCTGGAGGTGGTGCGCGCCCAGGGCTACCGCTTGCCGGCAGCCGTCGAGCTGCTCGATTCCAGGGCTATACAAAACGGGCTTGAGCCCGGGACTCGCGAGCGCCTGGCGAGTGTCGATACCTTCCTGGAGATCGAATCCACCAATACCTGGTTGCGGCAAAGGGAGCTGGACGGTGCGCCCTCCGGAAGTGTCTGCGTTGCCGAGATGCAAAGCGCCGGGCGCGGTCGGCGCAACCGCCGCTGGGTCTCGCCGTTTGCGGCCAGTCTGTACCTCTCCCTGTTGTGGCGGTCGGCAACCGGCGCGGCGGAGCTCGGCGGACTCAGCCTGGCGGCTGGCGTGGCCATCGTGCGCAGCCTGAGGACACTTGGCGTTGATACGGCGGGATTAAAGTGGCCTAACGACGTGCTCGTAGATGATGCCAAGCTGGCGGGGATATTGATCGACGTGGTCGGCGAGTCGACGGGACCGTGTTCCGTGATTATCGGCATCGGCATCAACGTGGCCATGCCGGAGACGGCGGCTGCGGATATTGATCAGAACTGGACCGACCTGCGGAGGCTGACGGGCCGGGAAACATTCTCGCGTAACCAGCTCGCCTCGGCTGTCCTGGACCACACGGTCGCGGTGATCGATGAATTCGAGCGTTCGGGTCTGCAGCCCTTCCTGGAAGAGTGGCGCCGGCATGATGTCATACAGAACCGTCTGGTTAGTCTGCGGTTGCCCAACGAGGTTGTACAGGGTCGGGCCTGCGGAGTCGATTCCGGTGGTGCCCTGCTGGTTGACACGGCGTCGGGACGACGGCGTTTTGCATCCGGCGAAGTCAGTCTGAGAATCGCCCCATGATGCTGCTTGATGTGGGTAATTCATCGGTCAAATGGGCAACCGAGAGAGATGGTGTGCTGGAAAGGCGGGGGCGGTTTTTCCATCATGAAGAAGGTTTCTCGCGATCCGCCAGTCGGGCCTGGAAGGGTTTACCCGCACCGCGGGTTCTTGCGGTTGCCAACGTCGCGGGTGCCGGCATGGAACGCGAGATTGCCGAGTGGACCGGGAAGGCCTGGCACACGACACCGTGTTATATCCGGGTCCTGAAACAGGCGGCGGGCGTGACGAATGCCTACCGGGAGCCGAACACCCTGGGCGCCGACCGCTGGGCCGCGATCGTTGCGGCACGCCACGATACTGAAAATCCCCTGTGTGTCATCGACTGCGGCACGGCCATCACCCTTGATGTCGTGGATGCCGCCGGCATCCATCAGGGCGGCCTCATAGCGCCGGGTCTTGCTATGATGAGGCGTTCCCTGGCGAAGGAGACCGCTGCCATCGGCCCGTTACCGGGTGAGGAGGTCGGAACGCAGTCTCTGCTTTCCATGAATACGATAGACGGCGTTAACAGCGGGGTGATGCACATGGCCGGCACGCTGATTGATCGGGTAATAGGGGATGCTGCCGCTGGTTACGGCCGCAATCTTGAAGTCGTAATTACGGGCGGCGATGCCGAAAGAATACTGCCTCTATTGCGTTGTTCGCCCCGTTACGATCGCGATCTGGTTCTGAAAGGAGTCGCCATTCTCGCCAGGGAGATGCTATGCGGCACGTGATTTACCTGCTGGTTGTCGTGAACCTCGTTTATTTTTCCTGGAATATGCTGCAGAACGTGCCCCATAAGGGAGGTTCGAGTCTCGTCAAGCGGTTACCGCCCAATGTCAGGCACCTGGAGACCATTCAGGAAAGGGCGGCGAAGAAGGTTTCATTCAACGCGGAGGATACCCGCGTCATTAGCGTCGACGCCCCTGTGGTTGTAAGCCCGCCAGGGAGCGCCGATGTGCAGCAGGGGACGGCGGAAATCTCCCGGGTAGCAGCGCTGACCGCATCGGATCCGCCGGGGGCGGTTGCTCCACCGTCGAGTTGTCATGTGCTTGGCCCCTTCCCGGCCGATCCGGAAATGAAGGCCGTTGAGAATCGACTGAACCAACTCGGGTACAAACCGCGGGAGCGCACGAGCGATATTCAGGTTGAGTCCGGTTACTGGGCTTATCTGCCGGCCATGGAACGTGCAGAGGCTTTGCGGATCACGCGCATGCTGGAAGACAACAATGACAGGGATTATCTGATCCTGAAAGGCAATGCACTCTCCCTGGGAACGTATGACAGCCGTGCCCGGGTGGATGTGCGCTTAAAGATGCTTCACAAGTACGGGCTTGAACCCGTCGCGGAGCCGCGCTACGTAACGCGCACGGCGTACTGGCTGGATCTTGATCTGCTGGATGGAGAGCGTGCCGTTCTGGAAACGATCAGGGGTGAGTATCCAAACGTTCAGGCGCGGGAAGCCGCCTGCCAGTGAATTGCAGCAGGTGGGGTGTTTGATTAAAATAACCGGCTTGTCCGGATTCCAGATGCTGGCGTAGCTCAGTCGGTAGAGCAGCTGATTTGTAATCAGCCGGTCGGGGGTTCAAATCCTCTCGCCAGCTCCATTTTTCAATCACTTAGCTGCATCTTAAACGCCCCTAGCGTTTTAAGTCACCACTGAGTCACACACCCTGAACACTACGCGCATGTGATCAGGGTGGGGTACTCAGTCTATTTCAAAGCTGTTTAGGTTCAAAGCACCCCCCCGCTCAGCCAAACTGACAGTCTCAACGCCCCAGACAATGATGTGATCCAGGACCCTGATGTCCACCAGGGCCAGGGCATCCTGCAGCCGTTTGGTCAGTGCCAGATCGGCTCGACTCGGTTCTGGAACGCCACTCGGGTGATTGTGAGCGAAGATCACTGCCGCTGAGTTCAGGAGGAGGGCGGCCTTCACTACCTCGCGCGGGTGCGCCGAGCAGCCGTCTATCGTGCCTCTGAACAACTGCCTGAACTCAAGGACACGGTGGCGGTTGTCCAGGAACAGGCAGGCGAAGACCTCATGCTCAAGGCCGACAAGCTGGGAGTAGATAACGGACATTGCCATTCGGCGTGAGCGACAGCCGCTTTTCCGAGATTGCCGGGCGACTGATGTAGCAGCACAGCCGTTCCAGCTTCTTGCGTTCATGGGCCTTGGCCGCCACCCCGGCATGCAACGAGAACCCGGCCACCTTGCCCACTGGGTCAACGAACGGCTCATCGCAGGGCGGCAGCATTTGCAAGGTAAATACCTTGCGCCCTTGCCGCGGGTCCACGGCGATGCGGTAGGTAATGGAGTGACCCAGCAACTGATCCATCGGCCCCGCCTCCACGTCATCCCCAGCCAGATAGCTGTTCTCGGCAACTGCTCCATGCGTTGCCCTACCTCCTGCATCCATGCAGTCGTCCGCATCGCGTTCCAGCAATCCCTGCCGCTCCAGGAAACGGCCGATGCGGTGCGCGAGGGTGTGGGTCAGGTGGGTTACCTTAGCGCTCTTCGGTACCTTCACCCTGCGAAACCGGACCGAGCCGTCAGAGCGCTCGACATACACCCCGTCGAGGAACAGCATGTGGAAGTGGATGTTGAGGTTCAAGGCACTGCCGAAGCGCTGGATCAAGGTGACCGCGCCTGTCTGGGCCGTCTTGCAGGAAAACCCAACCTTTTTGAGCAGATGCGTGGCAAGGGTGTGGTAGACGATGCCGAGCACCTGACCCATGATCTCAGGGCGGTTAGCAAACAAATACCGGAGCGGGAAAGGTACGCTGAGTACCCATTGGCGCATGGGCTCTCATGGCAGAACTTCGTCCACCAGCAGGGCGGCGTTTTCCGCCATCCGCCGCCCCACAGTTGGGGCAGAAGCCGCGCATCGTGGTCAGGAAAGGCATGCCGGTCTATATGTCCGCCTTGTCGTGCGCAACGGCAGCCTCATCGACCTCAAGGCCAACCAGGACACCTGGCTCTACTAACTCCCGCTCGACTAGCCGGCATCTAGGCAGCGGATCACCTCCGGCTTCCCCGGCGATGGATTCTACAACTCCAAAATCTCCGGGGCACTGCCCCATGTGTTACCCCTTCCCCGTCTCCTGCAGCCACGCCAGATTCGTCATCGTGTGAGTTTCGCGATCCTTCGCTGCAGGGAATAGATGACCCTCCGCCGCAGGGAATAGTAGCGGTCTCGCCACGGACCGATGCGGTATCCGCCTGCGACCGCCTTTCTTTCCGTTAGCGCATCATCGTAGGGCACGCGGAAGAATCGAACTGTCAGCGCTCGGCTGTCGAAGAGCGCGAATTCCGCCTCCTTGTGCTCGTGCTTGCGCGAGGCGTCGACCGAGCCCGGATTCACGAAATACTCGGCATCGGAGCGCAGCTTCACGGTGCCTCCGACGGCAAGATCGCGCACGGTGCCATCGGGCTCCACCTCGAAAACCTTCTGCTCGTGCATGTGGCCGAAAAAGCAGATGCGCCTTCCGGGGAAATCGCTGCGCAGATAGCCAACATTCTCCGCGATATGGTGCGGCTTTATCATGTATTGCTGGACGTCACGCACGCCCCCATGGACGAGCACCACGTGTTCCTCGATCGGGAGCGCCGCGGGGAGCGAGCGCAGGTATCGCGCGGTGTCGGGACCCAAGCGCCGGCGAGTGTGCTTGAGCGCATGCATCGCCTTGTTCGAACATTGCTTGAAGCCGAGACGCCCGGTACCGATGAGATCATGATTGCCCGCGATCGAGGCGATTTCGCGTTCTCGCAAGATCGCCGCGCATTCGTCCGAGTCGGCGTTGTAGCCCACAATGTCGCCCACACAGACGATCCGGTCCGGATGGAGGGTATCCAGAGCCATGAGCGCGGAGCGCAACGCCTCGCGGTTTCCGTGGATATCGCCTAGTACGCCGTAGAGAGCCATTCCCGCAACCGCATTTTCACCCGCACGAGGGTCTTGCGGCCCTTGCGCACGAACCGGTTGACCCACGTCATCAAGAAGGGCGCAGGGTCGTTCCAGGCGAAGATATTGTAGACGGTGCGAGCGGAGAGGATCGAGACGATCCAGCCGGCGAAGGAGAGCTCGCCGCGAGCGGCCATGCAACGGTAGGCGCGGAAATCGTACGGCAGGAAGAGCCAGCGCCAGCTCGTAACGTAGGTCTGCGGTCCAGGTCGCTTGCCGTCGACCATGTAGTCATAGGCGATCTGCATGAGATTGATGCCATTCACCGCGCCAAGGTAATGCCACAGATTGAACCGTGCGTTGATCTCAAGCAGGTAGTGACGGCCCATAGGCGCGTCCGTCTTGAAATCCAGCTTGAAAGCGCCCTTGAGATGGACACGTTCGGCCAATTCCCGTCCGAAGATCGCGAGTGCTTCATCGTGGATCAATTCGATGAAAGCGCTTTCACCGGTGAGCGGCGGCGAGGTGCGCAACTTGCGGCCCACGAAGGAGGCGAGGACCTTTCCATGCTCGTCGGAGAACCCGTGATAGGACCACAGTTGCCTGTCGTCGCCGCGAATGTATTCCTGGAACGTGAGCTGGTTCCGGAAGCGCTCGACGAGCGGCTGCGCAGCGGCCTCGCGACCGCTTCCAAAGATGAGCGCCTTGCTGTCGCCCGCGAAAAGGCTCGTCTGGAGTGGCGTATCGCTCCAGACGAACTTGGAGCTTGGCTTGGCGAGCACCGCACCCTCGATGGCGGGTAATTCCTCCCACGTAAGACTGCGCGGCACCGGCAGGTTGCGTTCGCGGGCGAGCGTCTCGAAACGGTCCTTCGTGAGGAGGGCATACGCCGGTTCCGGATCGGTGAGAAGCAGGAGAAATCTCTCCTCGAGCTGCTTGCGGAGGGTGTAAATCAGCTCGAGGTAGAAATCGTTGCCGTACATGAGCGGCACTCGCCGGCCGAACTGAGCGAACAGGCGGTCCCCAGCTTCGATCAGGCTGTCCATCATCGCTTCCGGCTCTTCCTTCGGTGGCAGGACGCAGCGTCCGCCGCAGTAACGCGATGCGAAGGCGGGATCGGCCGCGTCACTCGATGCGACGATCAGCGGAATCCCCGCAAGACCGAGCGTACGCACCAGCACCGGTCCCGCGAGAAGCAGGACCGGTGGCCGCCCCGGCGTGAATGCCTGTTTGAGTGTGAGTAGGTTGGTCATGTTTTCACCGAATGGTTGCCGCAGGTCAAGATATTCTTGGCTGTTATCGGCTACTTGCGAAGCGGCTGAATCACAGAGATTTCGTCACAGACACGTTCCTATCGCACTGCCACGCTCGAGACCCGAGCCATTGATCTTCGCCATCCGGGAGATCCGTTTGCTTCCGTGACTCGGGTCTATAGCAGGCTGCGTAAAATTCCAGCATGATGAATCCAAGTTTAGGAAAACGATTTATCCCTTCATTCCGGTGGCTCTATTAAGTATTGCTTAAATCTCAAATGACAGCATATGGGCAGAAAGTTCACCCTTTTTGCATCTTAAAGCCGCCTTTCCCAAATGGGTGGCCGGTCTCGGCATATCGACAACGGCAATGCTTGAGATAAGAGTATAGGCCGAATAAACGCTCTTTTCTCCACTTGAACGGATCGTCCAAGGGGAAGGAAGGGCCCTGCATCCTGCCAACACCCCACAAGCTAGCCTCTTTAAGCGTTCACCATGCAATCCTTCTCCTGCGCCAGACCCACTTGCGCGGCACCTCTCGCAACGCCGTGCAGATGCAGATCTGGGTTGCCATGTGCCTGTATCTGTTACTTGCTTATATCAAGTTCATGGGCAAGCTTGGACTTGGTATGCAACAGATCCTGTGCCTGCTGCAACTCAGCCTGTTCGAGCGCCGTGACCTGGTGGCGCTGCTGCGGGGCGATCCACCGCGACCCATAACCTCGCCACGTCAGACGCGGTTTCAGTACGCATAAAGTTTATGGGACAGTAGTACTTTGCAGTTTATGACGGGCAGCCTGGTTCATTCTTTCTCAGCATCTTTTTCAATGCATGCTTAATTACATCCTTTATTCTTATCGCCTGGCCTGGCAAGTTGCCATGATAGAGTGATATGTCATAAAGGATGCGATGCTTCTTAGTCCATTTGTATTTATATTCTTCTTCACCCTGCAGGAAATTGAATTCCACACAATTGGCGTTATATGCCTCCTGAATTGCATCATGGAGTATAACCAAGCCGGGCGAATAAGAATGCCATTCAGGATCTTGTCCGGTTTGGTAATAAAAGACACGATTTCCGAATATGAAACAGTAAAGGGCAGCTAT
>JAHKKL010000186.1 GCA_020027635.1 Gammaproteobacteria bacterium | reverse complement strand
CCTATCTCAATCTCGTTTGGAACAGCTACCTCGCACCCTACGGCGCGGGCAATTATGTCGGCAAGACCATCAACGGCATCCTCATCACCCAGTCGGGGCTGGTGGCAGCTTCGCACCTGGTCGGCGCCGGCAAGGTCAAAACATGGCTGTCCAGCAACGGCGCCACCGCGCCCGCCGACGGCAGTGGTACGAAGATGACTGAGTACCTTCAGAAGTTTGCTGGGTACTCGTTGAGCGCCACGGCCCCAACGTATGCATCGATTCTGGCAGCGACACCGACCGGCGGCGCCGGCACCATCGTCACCCCGAGCACCCCCTACACGACTACCGCCCCGCTGGTGACGGCACCGGCATTGTTGCCCGGTATCGGCGCCGCCACGCCGAGCTATGCCAACGCCGCGGAGGGTTTCCATGGCGCCACCGGCTATCAGATGGGCGATGTGCGCGCCGTGTTCGTGCTGCTGACGGCAGCGCTGGTGCTGCTATGGTTCGCCCGGACGTTTGTTTCGACCTGGGGGGGCTTCTCCGAGGGCAAACTCACCATCAGTCATATCGCTAGCAATGCCGTTCAGGGCGCCATCGTAGTGATGATTCTGATGTACCTGATCGTTTGATCCTGGGACAACGAAAGGAGTGGTGATGAAGACGATACCCATTGTGCAACTGCTGATCGGCATGGCTGTTGCCGGCTCGGCCTGGGCGCAGAACCCCCTCGACGATGCGATCTACTCGATGAAGTGCATTGGCGCCGACGACAAGGAGGCCTGCAAGGCGAAGGCGAGAAAGGCGTTCGAGGACTATCAACAAAACAAACAAAGCGGTGGTGGCGCGACTGGCGCGAGCGCGAACGGCAACCCAAACGGCGACCCCAACGGCTACCAGGAACGATGCGAGACCGTCAACGCGTCCGGGCCAGCCAATGTGGACACGGCCTACAACCGCGCAATGAACGCTTACCACTTTATGACGATTGAGGAGCGACAACTCGCCCGACACGGGCCTACCGGCGGCTTTACGCATGCTCGAGTTCCTGGCGTTCGGTATGACATTTCAACCACCGTAAAGACGCTCCCAAACTACGAGGATGCCGGAGGCGCTCATGTGACGCTGGCCCTCTACAAGAGTGAGCGCGGCAACGGGACCACCATGGATGCGACGTACTGTGTATCGACCAGCAACTGGAAACCAAACCCATATTTTCACAACAAGAAATTTTGGGATGACGTGAGCGCCGGGTTCGCAAGGCTCGTTCAATAATCGTCATGATCCGCTCAATTCTCGGCGCAGTCCTGTTGTCTGCCCTCGCCTGCGTCACGCCCCCACCGGCGGCCGCGCAGGAACGCATCGAGGTCTTCCGCCTCAGTGACCAATCGATCGTGGCTTCGCCAGGCACCACGGTCTACGTGGTCGATGCGATGCGGCAATACATGGCTCGCCTGTCGAGCGGCCTGTCGCGCAACCCGGCTGATGCGCAACAGGCCGCACGCACGCGCTTGCAGGCGCTGACCGCGCAGAACAAGGAAGCCCTGCACGCCGCCTCCTCGGCCCTGGTGCGCGCCGCTGAATACCGGATCGCCAAGGCGCCGGCCATCGTCTTCGACGGCCGCGCGGTGCTCTACGGCATCACCGACATCGAGCAGGCGCGGGCGATCTACCGGGGCTGGAAAGCCAGCCAGGGAGGCTGAGAATGCTCAACCGGGCAATCCGACCTTTCGCGTTTGCACTGGCCACCGCAGTGGCAACCTGGCTCCCGCCGGCGCGCGCCGACATGGACAGCGGCGCCTCGACCAGCACCCCATCGGAAATCACGACATCGGTACAGCTCTACATGCAAGCAACCACCAGTTGGCCTGCGTGTGGCATGTGGCATTCGAGCGGCATTTGCTTCTTCCTGAGCTGCAGCATGTTCGAGTGTCACATCGAGACCTCCGAACGCTACTCCCACATGCTGCCCGATCTGGTCTTTTCCAGTTACCACGATCTGGCCAATCACCCGTGGCCGGAAATCGGCATTCCGACCGAGGAACTCAACCTCAAGACCCTCGGCGTGCTCTACAAGACCATGCTCGGAGACAGCGCCGGCAGCCGATCCAGAAAGGATCGCACCGACAAGAACCCGAAGTTCCGCGACATCGATGCCATCGGCCACCCCGGCGGCACCTACACCGCCTCCTACATCTGCAAGGGTCCGGCCAAGGCCTACGAGACCTACTATTCGTCGATTCTGGACGCGCCGAGCTGGCGCAACTTCTTTCCGGTCGATCTGTTGCATCTGGAATCCTGGATACCCGGCCTGCGCGAGATCGGCAAGTGGCCCCTGAATACCTGGGGCAATGTCTTCCCGCGCACCGGCTGGCACACCCATCAGCATGACGTCAAGGTCGGCGCGACCTTGTCCCAACGCGCCGCGGATATCGTGACCCACGAAGGCGAGCCGCGAACCTACACCTACCTCTCATCGGCGACCGTGGCGCAGCGGGACGGGCAAACGGTGTTCGACCCCCCGCCGGCGATGGAGAATCTATTGACCGGCGGGCAGTGGCAGATGTCGGCGCCCTTCAAGGGCGAGCCCGCCGCCGCCTGCCATGTCTTCGGCGAGAACGACTCGGGCAAGCCGGCCGGCTACGGCGACTTTGTGACCAGCAAGACCCAATCCTATGCCTACACCCTCTGGCGTCCGTATGCCTGTTGCGATACCAAGGGCGGGTTCCTGTTTTCGATCGTCTGGGGCATGTGGTGAGGCGCGCTTGCCGCGCACTGCTGGCCACCCTCGCCTGCCTGGCCGTGCTGCCGGCCAGCGCTGCGGACCCGGCGTCGTCGAGGCGCGTCGTGCCGACGGTGATCCATGACGCCGGCGGCGTGCCGATCGCGGACTACCTCAACAACGTCATACCGGACAGGCCGATCCGAGATCCCCGGCCGCAGGTCCGCCTGCCGAGCAGCCCGCAAACCTTCCCGGTGGTGACCACCAAGGCCCAGCCCGGCCTGCTCGGGGCGCCCACCCGCGGCAAACTCAAAGGCGGGCCGGGTATCCCGTTGTGCATCATCGGCGATGACCCGCTCTCCGACAAATGGCTCGATCGCAACCTGGCGGCGCTGCAGGCGATGAACGCCGCCTGCCTGGTGGTGGCGGTGCGCGACCAGACGGCGTTCGCGCGGCTGCAGGCGCGGGTCGGTTCGATACGGCTTGCGCCCGGCTCGTTCGACGCGCTGGCCACCGCCTCCGGCATCACGGTCTGGCCGGTGCTGGTTTCCCCCGACGGCCTGGTGTCGCAATGAGCACGCCGGCCGACTTCTCCACCGCCCAATACACGGCGGACTCGGAGGTACTCTGGATGGCCTCTCAGGGCCATGTGTCAGCACTCGGCTACTACCTGCTGTGCCTGTTGTTCGGCTGGCTGCTGATTCCCGTCGTCATGGGCGCGATCCGCTTCCTCCAGCTCTCGCGCCACCAATACGAACTGACGGAGCAACGCCTCTATGAGCGCTCGGGCATCCTGTTCCGCCGCGCCGAGGTGCTCGAACTGTACCGGGTCATCGATCTGTCGGTCGAACAGCCGTTTCTTCAGGGGCTGGTGGGAAGCGGGCGCGTCATTCTCACGACGCGCGACCGCAGTACGCCGCGCATTGTCCTGGAGGCCGTTCCCGACCCGCTGGCGGTCGCCGACCTGATCCGGGACCGTGTCGAGCGCTGCCGGGTCGCCAAGGGCGTGCGTGAATTCAATTGACGGGATCGCACAGCGTTCCCGCGTGCATTGGAGTGTCGTATGAGTGAACCCCCGGTCGCCGTCAACGGCCGCATGCTGACCGAGGCGCAGACCGCCTGCGTCCGGGTGGCCATCGAGAGCATGCTGAAGGCCCTCGACGGCGGGCCGTTCGCCGAGGATCGCTACGGCCGGGAGATGAGCGATCTGTACTGCAGCCGCCTGCGCGAGGTCAGGGATCTGTGGACCCAGTCGCGCTGAAGGCCAGCCACTTCATTCCCCTGTGGGCCGTAAAATGGGCGGTGGCAACGCGGCCGCCCAAAGACTTGGAAGCCGCCCTTGGCGCGACCCGGGTGTGCGCGGTGTCCTCGAGCGACCCGACGGTCGGGCGCCATGATGGGAAAACAATGGCCGCGTTCAACGCCCACTGCCGCGTCCAAGTCGACCAGACGTCTCGACGCATGCGAATGCACTGACTGGCACCATGGCCCACACTCGCCCCTTGCACGCCGTTGCACTCGATCCGCAGATTGCGGCCCTGCGTCTGCCGCCGCATTCGATCGAGGCCGAACAATCGTTGATCGGCGGCCTGTTGCTCGACAACATGGCGTGGGACCGGATTGCCGACATCGTGGCGGAACACGATTTCTATCGCGACGACCATCGGCGCATCTTTCGGCATATCGCCAAGCTGATCGAAGTGGGCCGCCCGGCCGACGTAATCACGGTGTTCGAGTCGCTCGAGAAGAGCAACGAATCGGAGCAGGCCGGCGGGCTCTCCTATCTCGGCGAGATCGCCAACAACACGCCGTCGGCGGCCAACATCAAGCGCTATGCGGAAATCGTGCGCGAGCGGGCGATCCTGCGCAAGCTGGTTACCGCGGGCGACGAGATCGCGTCCAGTGCGCTGAACCCTGCCGGCAAGGACGCCAAGCAGATCCTCGACGAAGCCGAAGCGAGGGTTTTCGAGATCGCCGAGCAGGGCGCGCGGCA
>JAHKKL010000185.1 GCA_020027635.1 Gammaproteobacteria bacterium | reverse complement strand
ACCGGAGCGCACGATGTCGATGGTGTTCTGGACCCCTTCCCGGTGATAGACCAGTCGGGTGTCGGCGCCCGCATTCTGGTTGAAATTCAGGGTGAACCGGTAGGGAATCATCAACGTGCCGGCCACGGCGACGCCGGTAATCAGCAGGGACATGGCCGCGACGGGTTTCGCCAGATTCCGCGGATTTGTGCCGTTCTGGGTCAGCCATAGATAGATGCCGTTGGCGGCGAACAGAACGGCGATCAGCGCCATCGCCCCCTTCGCGCCCGCGGCGGGAAGCAGGAACAGCACCGCGCCGAGTGACCCGATAATCGCCCCCGCGGTGTTGGCGAAATACAGATTGCCGGTGCGGCTGCCGATTCTCGTCACGTTCACGGTGTAGGCGCGCAGGGCGACCGAAAACGTGGCGCCGAGCAGCGTGGTGGGGATGACCAGCAACAGAAATGACGCGGCGAGTGTGGCGATCACCAGCGCGTTCCCCTCATTGCCGGGCAGTAACTGCAACGAGGTCCCCAGCAACCGGCTGAAGAAACCCGGTATGGCGTTGATCAGCATGCCCAGCAGGGCAACCGTCGCCGCGATCCCCAGTTCGAGTTTTGCCAGCAGCCCCAGCGGCTCGTCAGTCCGGTCAACGTACCTGGCGATCAACAGGCTCCCGAAGAAGATCCCGAACAGGAAGCAGGCGAGCATCGACGCGAACGAGTAGACGGTCGCGCTGAAGCTCATCAGCAGTATCCGCGTCCACACGACCTCAAGAGCGAACGAGCCTATTCCCGAAACGGCTATCCCGAGCAGGGCGGCGCGGGCAATCCTGGCACGGGCACCGGGATCCAGGTCCGGCAGGGTATCGAGCACCCTGTCGGACTCCCGGGACCGGTATCCGGCCGGACCGGGCGCCTCGGTGCGCAGTCCGGTCAGCACGCAGAGGGTACCGATCAGGAAGTTGACCGCTGCGGTGCAGAGCGTCGCCTTGAACATGCCCAGATACGGCAGCAGCAGAAAACCGGCAAGCAGCGTCCCGACCAGCGCGCCCAGGGTGTTGACGCCATAGAAAAATGCCGCCATCTCGCCGAGCACCGAGCGACTGCGTACGAAGTGGCGCATGATCAAGGGCAGCGTGGCACCCATCAGGGTCGTCGGCAGCAGCAGCGTCCCGCTGGCGAGGACTATCCTGGTGAGCTGGTATATGCCCGTAGGGGCGTGGAAGTCATCGGTGTAGACAGCGTGCAGCAGCGGGTCGAACAGTTCGAGGATGGAGGGTACGAGCAGGGCGAATGCCCCGATGCCGATCTCCATCAGACCGTACCACATCAGGGGGCGGGATAGCTGCTCGCCGAGACGTCCGCCCAGCAGGCTGCCGAGCGAGAGGCCGCCCATGAACGTGCCCAGGATGATCGCCACGCCATACATGTCGCTGCCGAAGAACAGACCGAGGCTGCGCATCCAGAGAACCTGGTATACGAGTCCCGCCGAGCCCGATAGAAAGAACAGTCCGGTGATCAGGATGAACACGGCGTGGGAAACCTGTGACCGGTTGTCGATGTGTCTGTCGCTGGCCTGCGTTGTGCTGCTATTCACTGGGAATTACTCCGTTGGGGGATGCTGAATCCGTCATCCGACGCCGGCCTGGCGGCCATCCGGAGGAACAACGCTGAGGCATGGCCCGCACCCGCGGGCCATGTATCCGGATCGAGGCACATGACACTAGAACAGCGTATAGATGAACGGTGCGATGGCCGAACCCTGCGAGAGCACGATCAGTGCGCCGAGCAGCAGCAGGATGACAATAATGGGCGCAAGCCAGAATTTCTTGCGCACTTTCATGAATGCCCACAGGTCTTTCAATAGGTCCAGCATCAGAAGGGTCTCTCCATTTGTTGGTTCGGCGCCGCTTTGCTGGGTACGCGGTAGCTCGCGGCAGACGCGTTGAGTTCCCTGTGCATGGGGTCCTTGTGCAGCGCGCGCAGCAGCAGGCTGACCGGTAAAAAGATAACGAAATATACCACTCCGAGGATAATCCGGGTGTTGATCCAGCCGAGCACGTGGCCGATTTTCAGCCACAGTACGTTCAGCGGCCCGAGGGCCGGCGGAAACAGCAACGCCAGAGCAGTGAACACGGCGGCGGCTACCCAGGGCCAGAGCGGCCAGGGCCGGCCCGCCAGCCAGGGCAGCACCAGGCCGAACATGACGACCAGTCCCGCCGCGAAGACGAGTCCGAACTCCCGCAACTGTTTCCGGTCCGCCGGCGCGGTGGATGTGTGTGCCGTCATCGTTTTAGTCCAGCTCGAATTCCTGCTTCCAGGAGTCATCTTTCTCCCAGGCCGGCTGATCCGTTTTCGCCATCAGAAAATTCTCCACCACCAGGTAGTCCATCTCGGTACGCATGAAGCAGCGATACGCGTCCTCCGGGGTGCACACGATGGGCTCGCCCCGGACGTTGAAGGAGGTGTTGACCAGGACGGAGCAGCCGGTGTGGTCCCTGAAACTCGACAGCAGCGCATGAAAACGCGGGTTGGTCTCGCGGTGCACGGTCTGGATCCGGGCAGAGTAATCGACATGGGTAATGGCCGGGAGGCTGGAGCGCCTGAGATGCAGTTTTTCGATGCCGAACAGGCGCTGCTGCTCCGCCGTCATGGGCACGCGCAGTTCGTCGCGCACCGGGGCGACGATCAACATGTAGGGGCTGGGACGGTCCAGCTCGAAATACCGGGCAACATCCTCCGCCAGCACGGCGGGGGCGAACGGGCGGAAGGATTCGCGGTACTTGATCTTGAGGTTCATCACCGACTGCATCTTTTCGCTGCGCGGGTCGCCGATGATCGAGCGCCCGCCGAGCGAGCGGGGGCCGAACTCCATGCGTCCCTGAAACCAGCCGACCACCGCTTCCTGTTCCAGCACCTCGGCCAGCTTCGCAAACAGTTCGGCGTCCCCGAGTTCGGTGTACACCGCGCCTTGCCGGTCCAGCCGGGTGCGGATCTCGCCGGGGCTGAAGCGGGGTCCCAGGTAGGAACCGGTCATGGAATCCGCGGCGTTGATCCGGCGCGGCTTGTCGTGGTAGCCGTGCCAGGCGACCAGGGCCGCGCCCAGCGCCCCACCGGCATCGCCCGCCGCCGGCTGGATCCAGATGTCCCGGAACGGACCTTCGCGCAGGATGCGCCCGTTGGCGACACAGTTGAGCGCCACGCCGCCCGCCAGACACAGGTAGTCGGTTTGCAACTCCCGGTGGACGGTGCGCGAGAGCCGCAGCACCACCTCCTCGGTCACCTCCTGGATGGAGCGGGCGATGTCCATCTCCTTCTGGGAGAGCGGTGTCTCGGGCTTGCGTGCCGGCGCGCCGAACAGGGCGGCAAACCGCGCATTCGTCATGGTCAGCCCGGTGGCGTAGTTGAAATACTCCATGTTCAGGCGAAAGGTGCCGTCCGCCTTCAGATCCAGCAGCTTGTCGAGTATCAGGTCCACGTAGTTCGGCTCGCCGTAGGGCGCCAGCCCCATCAGCTTGTACTCGCCGGAGTTGACCTTGAATCCCGTGTAGTAGGTGAACGCCGAGTAGAGCAATCCCAGCGAGTGGGGGAAATCGATCTCCCACTGGGGAGTCAGGCGGTTACCTTCGCCCAGCCATACCGAGGTGGTGGCCCATTCGCCTACGCCGTCGAGACAGAGGACGGCCGCCTTCTCATACGGGCTGGGGTAGAAGGCGGAGGCGGCATGCGACTGGTGGTGCTCGGCGAACAGCAGCGGCGGCAACTCTTTTACCGTGCACCCCGCGAGCTGCGCGAGTTCCTTCTTCAGGGTGGTCTTGAGGTACAGTTTTTCTTTCATCCACACCGGCATGGCCGCGACAAAGGAGCGGAAGCCCTTCGGTGCATAGCTGAGGTAGGTCTCGAGTAACCGCTCGAACTTGACCAGCGGCTTGTCATAAAACACGATCTGCTCGAGGTCGCCGATACCGATACCGGCCTGTTCGAGGCAAGAGGCAATGGCATTCCCCGGGAAACGGGCATCGTGTTTCTTGCGGGTGAAACGCTCCTCCTGCGCCGCGGCCACGATCATCCCGTCGCTGATAAGCGCCGCTGCGCTGTCATGGTAATACGCTGATAGTCCGAGTATGTTCAATTGACTACCCCTGTTCCAGGGCGCTGACTTCAGTTTTCGAATAACGACGTGGTTATGGGAATATCCAGTAGTCTGGAGGCGCTGCGGCGCAAGATAGTGTCGAAACGGGTCTCTTCACAACGGATCAGCACCGTCCTGCCGGGGCGATGATCCGAACCGCGTGGAAACGCCGGCAATCCGCCAGGGGCGGAAGTATACAAGAAAAGGCTGATAAAAGGCGTTCCGGGCGTGTATGCGCCCCGGGGCTTATGCAACCTCGCTCAACCGGCCGTCCTCCAGCCGGTATACCACATCCGCTGATTCCGCCAGCGCCGGCTGATGGGAGATGGCCAGCAAGGTGTAATCCGTGCGCAGCCGGCGCAAGGTTTCACTGATGAGCGCCTCGCTCGCCGGGTCCAGGGCGCTGGTCGGCTCATCCAGTATCAAGACCGAGGGCCGGTGCGCCAGGGCCCGGGCGATCATGACGCGCTGGCGTTGCCCGCCAGAAAGTTTGCTGCCGCGTTCCCCCACGCTGCTGTGCATGCCCTCAGGGAGTTCGCTCACGAATTCCCAGGCGTTAGCCGCCTTCAGGGCATACTCCGCATCC
>JAHKKL010000184.1 GCA_020027635.1 Gammaproteobacteria bacterium | reverse complement strand
TGCTGCATCGCGGCACGGAGAAGCTCGCCGAGAGCAAGCCCTGGAACCAGAGCATCGGCTACATGGACCGTCTCGACTACGTCTCCATGATGTGCAACGAGCACGGTTACGTGCTCGCCATGGAGAAGCTGCTGGGGGTGACGCCGCCGCTGCGCGCCCAGTACATCCGCGTCATGTTCGACGAGATCACCCGCATCCTGAACCACCTGCTGTGGCTCGGCGCGCACGGCCTCGATATCGGCGCCATGACGGTGTTCCTCTACACCTTCCGCGAACGCGAGGACCTGATGGACTGCTACGAGGCGGTCTCGGGCACGCGCATGCACGCCACCTATTACCGTCCCGGCGGCGTCTATCGCGACCTGCCGGAATTCATGCCCAAATACGCGGCATCGAAATGGCACGGCCAGAAGGATGTGGACCGCAAGAACGCGGACCGCCAGGGCTCGCTGCTCGATTTCATCGCGGCCTTCACCGAACGCTTCCCGCGCTGCGTGGATGACTACGAAACACTGCTGACCGACAACCGCATCTGGAAGCAGCGCACCGTCGGCATCGGCGTGGTGCCGCCGGAGCGCGCCCTGCAGCTTGGCTTCACCGGCCCCATGCTGCGCGGCTCCGGGGTCGAGTGGGACCTGCGCAAGAAGCAGCCCTACGCGGTCTATGACCGCATGGATTTCGACATCCCGGTGGGCGCGACCGGCGACTGCTACGACCGCTATCTGGTGCGCATCGAGGAGATGCGCCAGTCGAACCGCATCATCAAACAGTGCATCGAGTGGCTGCGCGCGCACCCCGGGCCGGTGATGCTGGACGATCACAAGCTGACGCCGCCGCGGCGCGAGGAAATGAAGGCCGACATGGAGGCCCTGATCCACCATTTCAAGCTGTTCACCGAGGGCTTCTGCATCCCCGAGGGCGAGGCCTACGCCGCGGTCGAGCACCCGAAGGGCGAATTCGGCGTGTACCTGATCTCGGACGGCGCCAACAAGCCCTATCGGCTCAAGGTGCGCGCGCCCGGCTTCCCGCACCTCGCCAGCCTGAACGAGATGGTGCGCGGGCACATGCTGGCCGACGTGGTGGCGATAATCGGCTCGCAGGACATCGTCTTCGGCGAGATCGATCGATGAACCGGATCCATGGTAGGAGCGGGCTTGCCCGCGAACAGGGTGCAGCGAACACAGTGTTACATGATCAACAGGTTCGCGGGCAAGCCCGCTCCTACAGAGAAGAACCTTGGCGGTTGAGTTGAATTGACGTGATATGAACGCACAGATGGACACGACCGGACTGATCAGCGCCGCCTCGCGCGCGCGGATCGATGCCTGGCTGGCGAAGTATCCGCCCGATAAGCGCCAGTCCGCGGTGCTGCCGGCGCTGCACATCGTGCAGGCGCAGAACGGCGGCTGGGTCAGCCGCGAGCTGATGGACGCGGTGGCCGACTACCTGGGCATGCCCAGGATGCAGGTCTACGAGGTGGGCACCTTCTACTCGATGATCGAGCTCGAGCCGGTCGGGCGGCATATGGTGGCCCTGTGCACCAACCTGTCCTGCATGCTGTGCGGCGCGGACAGCCTCGTGGCGCATGTGGAGAGCAAGCTCGGCATCCGGCTCGGCGAAACCACCCCCGACGGGCGCATCACCCTCAAGCGCGAGGAGGAGTGCCTGGCCGCCTGCGCCGGCGGGCCGATGATGACCGTCGACGGTCACTACCACGAGAATCTCACACCCGCGAAGGTGGACGGGATCCTGGATGCGCTGGAGTAGGGTATGACCGAACAGATCTGCTTCGCCACCTTGCAGTTCGACCAACCGTGGACCCTGGAGAACTACCTCAAGGTCGGCGGCTACCAGGCGTGGCGGAAGATCCTGCGGGAGAAGACCCCGCCCGAGGAGATCATCGACGAGGTGAAGAAATCGGGCCTGCGCGGGCGCGGCGGCGCCGGGTTTCCCACCGGACTCAAGTGGAGCTTCATGCCGCGCAACGCGCCGGTGCAGAAATATGTCGTGTGCAACTCGGACGAATCCGAACCGGGAACCTGCAAGGACCGGGACATTCTGCGCTTCAATCCGCACGCCCTGGTCGAGGGCATGGCGATCGCCGGCTACGCCATGGGCGCCACGGTGGGCTACAACTACCTGCGCGGCGAGTTTCACCACGAGCCCTTCGAGCGCTTCGAGCATGCGCTCGCGGAGGCGCGCGCCGCCGGCTTCCTGGGCAGGAACCTGCTCGGGTCCGGTGTCGACTTCGAATGCCACGGGCACCTCGGCGCCGGGGCCTACATCTGCGGCGAGGAGACCGCGCTGCTGGAGTCGCTGGAGGGCAAGAAGGGCCAGCCGCGCTTCAAGCCGCCGTTCCCGGCCAACTACGGCCTGTACGGCAGGCCCACCACCATCAACAACACCGAGACGCTGGCCTCCGTGCCCGCCATCCTGCGCAACGGCGGCGAGTGGTTCCTCAAGCTCGGCAAGCCGAACAACGGCGGCGTGAAGATCTTCTCCGTGTCCGGGCACGTCAACCGGCCGGGCAACTTCGAGGTGCCGATGGGCATCCCCTTCCGCGATCTGCTGGAGATGGCCGGCGGCGTGCGCCACGGCCACACGCTGAAGGCGGTGATCCCGGGTGGATCGTCCATGCCGGTCATGCCGGCCGAGGTCATCATGGGCTGCACCATGGACTATGACGCCCTGTCCAAGGCCGGCTCGGCGCTCGGCTCCGGCGGCGTCATGGTGATGGACGAGACCACCTGCATGGTGCGCGCGCTGCTGCGCATCTCGCGCTTCTATTTCGCGGAATCCTGTGGCCAGTGCACGCCCTGCCGCGAAGGCACCGGCTGGATGTACCGGGTCATCAAGCGCATCGAGGAAGGGCAGGGGCGCCCCGAGGACCTGGATCTGCTCGCGAGCGCCGCGGGCCAGATCGAGGGCCGCACCATCTGCGCCTTCGGCGACGCCGCCGCCTGGCCGGTGCAGAGCTTCCTCAAACATTTCCGCCACGAGTTCGAATACCACATCACCCACAAGCGTTGCCTGGCGGGGCAGGGCGCCACATCCACCGGAGCGGCGGCATGAGCGCCCGTCCCGAGCTCCCGCCGCAGGAGGCGGTCGCCATCGAGATCGACGGGCGAGCGATCAAGGCGCGCAAGGGCGCGATGATCATCGAGGTGGCGGACGAGGCCGGGATCTACATCCCGCGTTTCTGCTATCACAAGAAACTGTCCATCGCCGCCAACTGCCGCATGTGCATGGTGCAGGTGGAGAAGATGCCGAAGCCGATGCCCGCCTGCGCGACCCCGGTCACCGAGGGCATGAAGATCTCCACCCGCTCGGAGCTGGCCCGCGGCGCCCAGAAGGCCGTGATGGAATTCCTGCTCATCAACCACCCGCTCGACTGCCCGATCTGCGACCAGGGCGGGGAGTGCGAGCTGCAGGATCTGGCGCTCGGCTACGGCCGCGACGTCTCGCGCTTCGCGGAAAAGAAGCGCGTGGTGTATGACAAGTACATCGGCCCGCTGATCGCCACCGACATGACGCGCTGCATCCACTGCACGCGCTGCATCCGCGTATTGCGCGAAGTGGCCGGCAAGATGGAGCTGGGTGCGACCGGACGCGGCGAGGCCATGGAAATCGGGACCTACATCGAGGGCTCGCTCGAATCCGAACTCTCCGGCAATGTGATCGATGTTTGCCCGGTGGGGGCGCTCACCTCCCGGCCGTTCCGTTTCAAGGCGCGCGCCTGGGAGTTGGACCAGACCGCCTCCGTGGCCCCGCATGATTCCGTCGGCTCCAATATCTTCGTGCACACCCGCCGGGGGCAGGTGATGCGCGTGGTGCCGCGCGAGAACGAGGAGATCAACGAGGTCTGGCTGTCCGACCGCGACCGCTTCAGCTACGAGGGGCTGTACGCCGATGACCGTCTGGCATCCCCCATGGTCAAGGTGAACGGCAAGTGGCGGGAGACGGACTGGGACAGCGCGCTGCAGGCGGCCGCCGATGGCCTGCGTTCGATCGCCGCAGAACACGGCGCCGATCAGCTCGGCCTGCTGGTCTCGCCCGTGGCGACGCTGGAGGAGATGACTCTGGCCCAGGCTGTCGCGCGGGGCCTGGGGACGAACAACATCGACCACCGCCTGCGCCAGGGCGATTTCACCGACCAGGACAATGCGCCGCTGTCTCCCACGCTGGGCCAGTCGCTGCAGTCGCTGGAAACCGTCGTCGCGGTTCTGGTGATCGGCTCCAATCCGCGCAAGGAGCAGCCGCTCATCGCCCACCGCCTGCGCAAGGCGGCGCTCGCGGGCGCCCGCGTGATGTTCGTGAACCCCGTCGACTACGAATTCCACCTGCCGGTGCATGCGAAGGCCATCGTGCCGCCCTCGCGCATGGCGGCCGTACTCGCTGGGGTTGCCGCCTGTTTCACCGACGCCGCCGCCGGCGCGCCGGAAGCGGTGCGCCGCCTGATCGCCGCCGCCCGCCCGGACGCCGTCCAGCGGGCCATGGCCGAGGCCCTGCGCGGCGAGGGCCGCCGCACGGTCCTGCTGGGCAATACGGCCACGGCGCATCCGCAGTACTCGCTGATCACCGCGCTCGCCGCGGTGATCGCCGCCGCCAGCGGCGCCGTTCTCGGGCACCTCCCGGAGGCGGCGAACAGCGTCGGCGGCTGGCTGGCGGGCGTGCTGCCGCATCGCGGCGCGGCCGGCGCGTCCGTGGC
>JAHKKL010000183.1 GCA_020027635.1 Gammaproteobacteria bacterium | reverse complement strand
AAGGCGCTGCTCGCCTTCGTGGAACTCGACCGCAAGCTCGCGGAGGCCGTGCTCGCCATGGATGACGAGGTGGATTCGCTGTGTAAATCCCAACTTCCCCTGCAGATCGAGCTGATCAAACACGAGCCCCACCTGACCGGACAGCACCTGATGCTGCTGTCGTTATGCCGCCAGATGGAACGCATCGGCGACCATGCCTCCAATATCGCGGAGGACATCGTCTACCTGCTGTCCGGCGAAATCATCCGCCACAGCATCAGCGGTTCGCTGTCGCGGGCCTCTTCCTGCTGATTGGCGGCAATGCCAGACGTAGAATGTAGCCTGGGTTGAGCGACAGCGAAACCCGGGTTTCACTGCGTTCAACCCAGGCTACTTCCTCGACCTGCCGAATGCCAGGCATAGAACAGGTCAGAGGCGGAATAGTCCCGACACAATGCCCGGTACCGCGCCGAAGAACTAATGCGCGTGACACAATTTCCTAACAATGACGGTTTAGCCTCGAAGTCGAGACCGGACAACATGCAACGAGGAGACGGGGCGATGAAATTGTTCATCAAAGAATGGCCGAACAAGACGGCCACGATAATGACGGAAAACGGCCAGGTCGTGTGGACGTTCAGCAGCCGGGAAATCGCACGGCATGCCTGTCAGGAGTGGTTCACGACACTGGCTGAAAAGGTGGAATACTGCGAAATCCTCGACGAGGACCGCCTGGCGTATCCCTGTCCGGCCTGAGGCGCGGGCTTCCGGCGAGCGGCATCAGCCGTCGGCGGGCCGCGCCACCGGGCTCCCGAAGTGCTCATGGATCAGCCCCATGGGCAGGTCGGCGCCGGAGATGTACACCTGCCCGTGGCCGGTGCGGCTCAGCAGGCAGTCGAGGAATATCAGCCCGCTCAGCACCTCGTCCATGTCGCCGCCGCTGTTCTTCAGCGCATCGAACTCCGGCTTGAGCAGTTCCTGCACCTCATCGAGCCTGGCGGCCACCGTCGCCGCGGACAGCACGGTTTCCCTGACGCGGTCCCCGCTCAGACCGGTGATGAAGCTGGCGCAGGCCGTTGCCGAGAGGGCGATGAGCTGCTGCGTTCCGGCAGGCAGCTGGATATGCCGTTTCAGGAAATCCCGGTAGGTGTCGGTGGCCTCACCGATGCTGGATGCCTTGTGGATGAAGTCCTCGTAGGCCTTGACGTAGCCGGTATCGAGATAGATGACGGTAATCCCGGCGGCGGATTTCCAGGCAACCTGGCAGCTATGGCTGCGCAGTTTGCTGACCAGCCGGTTGGGTTCTCCTCCGGTCGCGGCCAGATAGCCGAGTTCGCCTTCGCGTTGTTCGTCCATGAGTTCCACCGCAATGCCCCCGGCCTGTCCCAGGTCGAGCAGCTTCCGCGCGTTGCCGGCGCGGCCCACCGCCGCCGTGGCCGCCGCGATGATCCGGGTGACGCCGAGGTGGGTGCTGCAATCGCGGAAATCGGCCAGCACCGCGCCGATTTCGGCGAACTTTCCGGCGCTGATCCGGCCACGGTTACGGGCGATATCAGTGCCCAGGTCGAGCGGTGCATGGCAAACCGTTTTGGTGACGATACGCTCGTCGATCCGGTAGCCGCATACCAGCGTGAAAACCCTGCTCCCCATGTCGATGGCGCACACGGCGTCGGCGTCGGCGACGGGAACTTTGCGTAATGGTTCTGTAATTTCCAGGTAGGACATTTACCGCCTCGACCAGAAAGAGTGCAAATTTATCAGACTACCCCGCTGATGTTAGGCGATGATTAGCCCCAATGCCTGACGCTGGTCAGGTGCCCGGTAAGCAATGCGGGCCAGGGAAGCTCGGATGTGTCGTCATTGCGACGACTGCATGGAGGAGGTGAGGCCGGGAACCGGTCGAGAGACTGGCCTGGGCCATGCAGGAGGTAGAGCACCAAAAGTAGGCGCTTTAGGCGACGCATGGAGCAGTTACCGAGGAACAAAGTGACGAAGCAATCCCCGTCACGAGGCCGCGTCAGCGTCCGTGGGGATCTCATCGAGATCCCTCGCGTCCGCTCGGGACGCCTGCGGCGGATTGCCGCGCTGCGCTCGCTATGACAACTACCTTTCAATTAATCGAAGCTTCCCAAACATTCGAATAACACGGGTGGCGGTCGTCTCTGTGGCGAACAGGATTTATTGCAAATCAGTCAGCAAGTCCCGCACGCGGCGTTTGATGTCGTCGCGGCTGGCGCGGAACACCTGCATGATGTCCGCCTCGCTGCCGACGGCCCTGGCGGGGTCCTCCAGCGGCCAGTGCAGCTTGCGGGTGCCGCCCGGCAGTACCGGACAGTGTTCATCGGCATGACCGCAGACGGTGACGACCAGCTCGGCCCACGCCAGCATCTCATCCGTCAGCCGTGTCGACTCCTGCGAACCGATGTCCACGCCGGCCTCCTGCATGACGGCGATGGCGCGCGGGTTCTTGCCATGCGCCTCGATGCCGGCCGAGCGGAACGCATGCTGACCGGCGGCCAGATACCGCCCCCAGCCCTCGGCCATCTGGGAACGGCAGGAATTGCCGGTGCACAGAAACAGGATGTTCATGGCTGGCGGTTGCAGCCCACCGACCCCAGATCCGGTGCGCAGCAGCCATACACCGCCGGTTCCGAGGTCTCGTCGTTGAAGGTCGGTATCGAATGCAGCGAGTGAAACACCTCCCAGGCGATGCCCTGCGGGTCCAGGGTCCAGTGCTTGTTGGAGCGTTCATAACAGCAAGCCGCATCCTTCTGGGTCTGGCCGGTGATCCCGGCCGCCGCGAGGCGCGCCCGCAGCGCCTCCAGTTCCTCATTGGTTTCGGTCTGGATGCCGACGTGATCGAGGCCGGGGATGTGCCCGCGGCTGGTGATCACGAAATTGATACTCGGGTCGTCCATTGCCCACTTGATGTAATCCTCCTTGACGGTAGTCGGCTCGACGCCGAACAGCGCCGTATAAAAACGGTTGCTGATATCGAGATTCTCGACCACGACATGCATGTGAAAACGCGACATGGAGAAAGCTCCCTGATTCATGGATCAATCGTCATGGACATCATACAGGTATCGTCCCCCGTGCTCACCCGGCTGGTTCGCAGGAATCGTACCGCACGCTCGTGCGTGGGTTTCTCCAGGGGGTATAACCGGCCGTCAGGTTTGAGTGTCATTTCCATGGCACGGCGGCCTGCTGCGGCACCGGTTGGAAGAATGCTATGCTTCGTGTACCACAAGAATTCAATACACAACGCGGCGGCTTGGCCAGGGGGAAGCATGACTGATACGTCCAAAGAAGTCGGCGTCATCATGGCGCTGGAAGAGCGGTTTGAGAAGCAGCGGTTGCCGAGGCTGCTGGCACTCAAGGACAAGGTCGATGCGGGTGATGTCCTCGACGACTCGGATATCGAATTCCTGGAACAGGTCATCAATGATGCCATGCGCAGCAAACCGCTGATGGACCGGCATCCGGGATGGCAGGGGTTTTGCGCCTATGTCATCCATCTCTACGAAGAGATCACCGAAAAGGCGCTCAGGAACGAAGAGAAACGCTAGCGCCGTTCCGGCTGCTAGCTTGACCGTCGCCGGTTGGCCGCTTTGAAGCGGCGTGCAGGTTCCGTGTCATCACCGTCGCGGCCGGGTTGAAATGACGACCGGCGCAACGGCATCATGCGCCGTGTTCCACCCGGTTTTTTCCTGATACCAGGCTCCCCGACAGCAAGGAATCCAGCCAATGAATCCCGAACAACTGAACGCAACGCATGGCATTGCCGGCAAACTCCGCTTCGTCACCGGCAAAGGCGGCTTCACCCTGATCGAAATCGACAATGGCAAGGCGCGGGCCCTGATCTCCCCTTATGCGGGCCAGGTGCTTTCCTTCCGTCCCGCCGGCGAAGCGGAAGACCTGCTGTTCGTCAGCGAGCACGCCTATTACCAGCCCGGCAAGGCCATCAAGGGCGGCATCCCCGTGTGCTGGCCCTGGTTCGGCCCCGATCCGGAGGGCAGGGGGCGGCCGGTGCACGGATTCGTGCGCAACCGTGACTGGCAGGTGCTCGGCACCGCCATGCAGGATGACGGCACAACGTCGGTGCGGCTCGGCATCACCCCGGACGAGGCGATCCGTGCGCTCTGGCCTCACCCGTTCGAGCTGACCCTGGAGATCACCGTCGGCCGCACACTCGTACTGACCTTGTGCAGCTTCAACCCGGATACCGTACCGCACACCATCACACAGGGGCTGCACAGCTATTTCCGCGTGGGCGATGTTTCCCGCGTGCGGGTTCTGGGCCTCGAGGGCAAGTCCTATATCGACAAGATGGACGGCGGCGCCGGCAAGACGCAGCAGGGTCCCGTCACCATCGGCGGTGAGGTGGATCGTATCTACACCGGAGTCGACCGTGAGCTGGTGATCGACGATCCGGCCTTCGGGCGGCGCATCCGGATAGCCGCGGAAGGCAGCGCCAGCGCCGTGGTCTGGAATCCCTGGGCCGCCACGGCCGCCGCGATGGCCGATCTCGGCGATGAGGAATATACCGGCATGCTCTGCGTGGAGACCACCAATGCGGGCCCCGACGCGGTGCAGATCAACCCCGGGGAAAACTACCGGCTCGTGGCACGCTACTCCCTCGAGCGGGAGTGACTGTCAGCGCGTCTGAACCTAGGGATTCCCGGCAAACACGGCCGGGCCGTAGAGCGCCGTGCGGTCGTTTAGGATCACCCGCACCGGCATCTGTTCGAGCAGACCCTGCATGCGG
>JAHKKL010000182.1 GCA_020027635.1 Gammaproteobacteria bacterium | reverse complement strand
CGTTCCCGTCGAACGCAGCGACCCGAATACAAACGGCACGGAAATGAACAGCATCAGCAACACGGAAACCGGCGTTACGAAACGGCTGTACAGGGCATAACGGTACTGCCGCGTCTCCAGGCCGTTCGTTTCCAGGTAGCCAAGAAACTGCCTGATGTCCTGCACCGACATGTTTTCCGGCTTGAGCACGACGATATTGATCAGCTCGGGCGTCAACAGGGCCGGCACAGTGAAGGTTTCTTCCGCACGCGTCCTGACACTGTCGTCCGTGAACAGGGTCTGCCGCATGTTGTGCAATACCCATTCCCCTCCCTGATAAGCCGCCGTATCGGCATGCATTGACGATATCAGCTGCCGGCCCCGGTCGAACTCGAAGACGCTGACATCGGCCAGGGTATCGTTATCGAATATCTTGTTGATGTAGATGTATCGCAATTCATCGCGCACCCAGACGCCTTCCCGACCCATGAAGCTGACGCGTTTTTCCAGCGCACCGGCGCGCAGGCGCTGTGCGTATTGCTCGGCGACAGGGGCAAGGCCCTCTCCCAGGGCAATGACGACCACCAGCAGCACCAAGCCGGCCTGCAGGACGGAGCGTACGATGCGCCATACCGACAATCCACCGGCCCGCATCGCCACCAGCTCGCCGTTCACGGCCAGCGCACCCATGCCCGTCAGCCCACCGATCAGCGCGGCCGTGGGGAACAACTCGTAAATACCCCTCGGCAGGGTGAGGGCGACATACTGCAGCATCTTGGCGATACTGTAACTGCCCTCGCCGAGTTCATCGATTTCCTCGATGATGGAGAAAAACACGTTGAGTCCCATGATCACCAGCAGGGCGATGCCGGTCCCCTTGACCATGGCGAGTGCGATGTAGCGGTCCCCATCAGGTTGAAATAGATCACGAACACCAGCACCGGCATGACCAGCCCCCCGTAGCGTCCCTTGCGGGGCGACATGCGGCTCAACGGTACGGCGAGAAACACCAGTACCATGACCGACAGCGGGACGGACAGGCGCCACTGCAACTCGACTATTTCCTTGAGGTCACTCGATGCCTGCAGCTCGGCCGTCGGGATCGCGCTGCGCTTGGACGAGGGAGTTGCCTTGCCGGGGAGTTCAACCCGCACGCCCTGCTGGTCAAACCTCATGATCCGGTAGCCGAGTTCGCCCGGTCTGCCTTCATAACGGTAACCATCGACGAATACCAGGTAATCATCGCCGCTGTCCCTGTCCCTCATGCGGTAGGCGCTGGCCGCCGAGATCACCTGCGGAAGTTTGTCCCGGTTCTTGCTGTCGTAGACATAGACGAACAGGTTTTCCATGCGTTGTTTGTCATCCGACAGCTGCTCGGCATAAAAGGAGATCTGGCCGCCGTGAAGCACGTTGAAACGGCCAGCGCCGAGCAGCGAGACATCAGCCTGCTGTTCCGCGCGCTGCGTGATGCGTTCACCGTAGGCCACGACCCCGGGAATGAAATAGAGCGCCATCCAGCCCAGTATGATGGCAACCACGGCCGCCATGCCCAGCAGCGGGGGATAGATGCCTCCCGGTCCAACCCCGCAGGCAGACAGCACCGTCATTTCGTTGTCACGATAGAGTCTTCCCAGACCGGTAACAACACCCAGCGCCAGTGAAAACGGCATGACATAGGCGAGCAGCCAGAGCGTTTTCACCCCCAGCAGGACGAAAATCACATCACCCGGTAATTCCCCGGTCGCCGCCTGGGCCAGGTAGCCCACCATGCGATGGCTGATCATGATCAGCCACAAAACCAGCGTGATCGCGAGCCAGCCAAGCAGGATTTCCCTGATCAGGTAGCGGTCGATGATGCTTACCATGGGAGATTTGCCTGACACATGAAAATCATGCCTGCTTCCAGTACACTTTGCGCTTTTCCTGACGACGGTTCGAACGCGGCTACCGTATACCACCAGACCCGCGGACCGCAATGACTACCACGCAACAGGAGCATGTCATGAGATTTACCGTCAAGAGCGAGAAGCCAGGCGAAATCAAGACCGGATGTGTGGTCCTGGGTGTTTTTGAACGACGCCGGCTTTCGGAGGCCGCCAGCGACTTTGACAAGACCACGCACGGGATGCTGACGGATCTGATGAAGCTCGGCGACCTGGATGGAAAGTGCGGGCAGACCGCACTCGTGCACTTTCCGCGCGGCGCCGGCTGCGAACGCGTGCTGCTGGTGGGCTGCGGCAAGCAGGCCGATTTCAATGACAAGCGCTACCGAGAAGCCGTCGTTAATGCCGCCAACGCCCTGAACGGTTCCGGTGCGAAGGACGCGGCAAGCTACCTGGCGGAACTGGATCTCAAGGGCCGGGATACCTACTGGAAAGTTCGCCGACTGGTGGAATCAACCCTCGGCACGATGTATACCACGGGAGAGTTGAAGAGCGAGAAGGACAAGACGGGCCGGCATTTGCGCACCATGGCCGTCAACGCCCCTGCTGTCAGCGACGCCGCGGCGGCACACAAGGCTATCCGGGACGGCATGGCGATCAGTGCGGGGGTGGAACTGGCACGCACGCTGGGCGACCTGCCCGCCAATATCTGCACCCCTTCCTATCTCGCGGAACAGGCGGAGAAACTCGGCAAGGAACACACTAATATCAAGGTAACCGTGCTGGATGAAGCTGCCATGAAGAAACTCGGCATGGGCGCCCTGCTCTCCGTCGCGCGCGGCAGCAGGGAGCCGGCCCGGCTGATCTGTATGGAATACCGCGGCGGGGCCAAAGGCGGGAAGCCGGTGGTGCTGATCGGCAAGGGCGTCACCTTCGATTCCGGCGGCATCTCCATCAAGCCGGCCCAGGCCATGGATGAAATGAAATTCGACATGTGCGGCGCCGCCAGCGTACTGGGCGCTCTCAAGGCCTGCGCCGAGCTGCGCCTGTCGCTTAATGTCGTTGGCATTATACCGACGACCGAGAACCTGCCTGACGGCAATGCAAGCAAACCGGGGGACATCGTGACGAGCATGTCCGGCCAGACCATCGAGGTGCTGAACACCGATGCCGAGGGTCGCCTGATCCTGTGCGATGCCCTGAGCTACTGCAAGAAGTTTGACCCGGAAGTCGTCGTGGATATCGCCACCCTCACCGGCGCCTGTGTCATTGCGCTGGGCAGCCACGCCGCCGGCCTGCTGGGAAATGATGATGAGCTTTCACGGCAACTGCTCGCCGCCGGCGAGTACGCCGGCGACCGCGCCTGGGCGTTGCCGCTATGGGATGATTACCAGCCGCAGCTCGACAGCAACTTCGCCGACATGGCCAACGTCGGCGGACGCGAAGCCGGCACCATTACCGCGGCCTGCTTTCTGTCACGGTTTGCCGCTGATTATCGCTGGGCGCATCTGGATATCGCCGGCGTCGCCTGGAAACAGGGCAAGGAGAAAGGGGCGACCGGACGCCCGGTTCCGCTACTGACGCAGTTCCTGCTCGACCGGTGTCCACGCAACGATTAGCAATACCCGGCGATGACCCGAGTAGACTTTTACATACTCAAGGACAACGGGGAAAACGCGCGCGCCCTGTTTGCCTGCCGGCTGACGGAAAAAGCCGTTCAGCAGGGACATCAGGTCTATATCAACACGGAATCGGCTGTGCAGCTGCTGCAGCTGGATGACCTGCTGTGGACGTTCCGGGCCGGCAGCTTCCTGCCGCATGCTGTTGTTGGTAATGGGGAAGATCGCGGTGAATCGCCTGTCCTGCTGGGTCACAACAGGGAACCGGGGAACAGCCATGACGTACTGATCAACCTCTCGAACGACGTCCCGCCCTACTTCAGCCGCTACAACCGGGTCGTCGAACTGGTCGGTGGCAATGACGCGCAGCGCGCCGAGGCTCGGGACCGGTACCGCTTCTACAAGGATCGTGGTTACACTTTGAATACTCACGAGATCAGTTAGGCTGATGACATCACACGAAGAACTGCTTGTGGACGAGGATGGCATTCCCATCCTGAGAAACGTCGTTCATCCAGAAGCCGGGAGCGGGAATGACCGGCAGCCGGCGGCGCGGTTGTCCGGCATGTCGGTGGAAACCATCGCCCGGGAACTGCTGGGTAATCAGACCTTGCGAAAGGCACTGGATGAGTTCGCCGCGGAATTGTCGCTGAATATCTACCAGCACATTGACCGCTCCATACGCCCCGTCATAGAACAGGCCATCACCAGTGCCATGGACGAGGCGGGCAACAACGCCTATGACGAGATTCGACAGCAGCTCGAGTCCGTAATTCCGGATATCCTCGCCCGCATCCTGGAGGAAACCAATCCCGGGAGCAGGTAAGAGCCTCGGCCAGCCTGCCCGTAATGTATAATCTTCGGCGCTGGCCATCGGCGGCCGATTCTTTCAGGCAAAATCCCGGATGGAAAAAACCTATAACCCGCAGGCCATCGAGCAGCGCTGGTATGAGACCTGGGAGCAGGAAGGCTGTTTCGCGCCCTCCGGCAAGGGTGAACCCTACTGCATCATGATCCCGCCACCCAATGTCACGGGCAGCCTGCATATGGGGCATGCGTTCCAGGACACGTTGATGGACGCCCTCACCCGCTATCACCGCATGCGCGGCGACAACACGCTATGGCAGCCGGGAACCGACCATGCGGGTATCGCTACACAGATGGTGGTGGAACGCCAGATCAACATGGATAACAAGACCCGCCATGATCTCGGGCGGGAGACCTTCATCGAGCGCATCTGGGAGTGGAAACACAAGTCCGGAGGCACCATCACCCGGCAGCTGCGCCGCATGGGCTCCTCGGTGGACTGGAGCCGTGAGCGCTTCACCATGGACACGGGCCTGTCCCTGGCCGTGAAGGAAACCTTCGTCCGCCTTTATGAAGAGGGACTGGTCTACCGCGGCCAGCGCCTGGTGAACTGGGACCCGATTCTGCATACCGCTGTCTCGGACCTCGAAGTCGTCTCCGAGGAAGAGGCCGGTCACATGTGGCATATGCGCTATCCGATCGCCGACGGTTCCGGTCACCTGATCGTCGCAACGACACGGCCGGAAACCATGCTGGGCGACACGGCTGTCGCCGTCCACCCCGAAGACGCACGTTATCGCCACCTGGCAGGGAAGGCCGTCCGCCTGCCGCTCACGAATAGAGAGATCCCGATCATTGCCGACGAGTACGTCGACCCGGAATTCGGCACCGGATGCGTGAAGATAACTCCGGCACATGATTTCAATGACTACGAGGTCGGCAAACGCCATGGCCTGCCCATGATCAATATCTTCACGGTGGATGCCTGCATTAACGAGAATGCGCCGGAGAAATATCAGGGGCTGGATCGTTATGCCGCGCGTCAGAGGATCGTGGCAGATCTTGAAAGCGAGGGGTTGATCGAGAAGATTGAGGATCACCGGCTGATGATCCCGCGCGGCGACCGCTCCGGTGGAAGAACACCTATTTCGAATGGATGCGCAATATCCAGGACTGGTGCATCTCGCGCCAGATCTGGTGGGGCCATCGCATACCGGCCTGGTATGATGCGGCAGGCAATACCTATGTCGGCCGTTCCGAGAACGAGGTGCGCGACAGGCATTCGTTGAGCGAGGCTGTCACACTCCGGCAGGACGAGGACGTACTGGATACCTGGTTCTCCTCCGCGCTGTGGCCGTTCAGCACCCTGGGGTGGCCGGAAGAGACCGATACCCTGAGGACGTTCTATCCGACCAGCGTGCTGGTGACAGGCTTCGACATCATTTTCTTCTGGGTCGCACGCATGATCATGATGGGACTGAAATTCATGGGAGATGTCCCTTTCCGGGAGGTCTATATCCACGGTTTG
>JAHKKL010000181.1 GCA_020027635.1 Gammaproteobacteria bacterium | reverse complement strand
ATGATCGAAAAATTGCGGACGTTGTGACGCTCGGTCATGGCGGATTGGGCAATGTCGGCCGTGGCCCCATCAGGGTTGACGCAAACTGCTGTCATTCCCGCGGGACAGAGAAGGCTCGGTTGATTTCGGTTCCGGGATACGGCTTATAAAGCAGGTAGTTAACTGACTGATTGTGCTTGAGGTTTTTTATTATACACATTCACGCCGAGAGGAGATACTCGCGCAGGCGGTCGGCGTCGAGAAAATACCAGCACAGTTCGGTCACACCGGCCACCAGCACCGGGACCCGGTCACCGTACCGCGCCGCCAGCGCCGCGTCCTCATCCACGTCCCGCACGCGGTACCTGAAGTCCAGCTCGGACTTCAGGTATTCCAGGGCATTCAGCATGTCAGTGCACAGGTGACAGCCCTGCCGCACGAAAACCGTCAGTTCGCGCGTCAACGCTCCACCAACGCGGCTGGCAGGACCCGGCGTTCAGTTCGCATCCGGTACCCTGATGGCGAGGAAGGTGGGATTGCCCTCACGCTGCACCAGCGCGGCAACGGATTTGCCGGCCGGCAAGGCGTCGACCAGCCGCTGAAACTGTTCGGCGCTCTTGACGGGTTCGTTATTGATGCTGAGGATCACGTCGCCCTTGCTGATACCCGCCTTCGACGCCGCACCCTCGACGACGCGCTGCACGAGCACGCCACCGTCGACTTCGAGTTCCTGCTTCTGCTCATCGGTCAGGTTCGCCACGCTGACGCCCAGCCGGCTGGTTTTCTCAACGGATGACTTCTCCGTGCTCGGGGTGGAGACCTCCTCCGGCAATTCACCCAGCTTGATCTTGATCTCGATCTGCCTGCGCTCGCGGATGATTCCAACGGGAATGTCCATGCCCACTTTGGTACTGCCGACGATCGGCGGCAGGGTGGCTGATTCATCGATCGTCTTGCCGTTAAATGACACGATGACATCACCCACCCTGATGCCGGCGGCCTGGGCCGGGCTGTCGGGCAGTACCTTGGCAACCAGGGCGCCGTGTGGCTGGCTCATGCCGAAAGACTCGGCCAGCTCCTTGGTGATGTCCTGGATCAGCACCCCGAGCCAGCCGCGGCTGACCCGACCGCTGGCCTTGAGCTGGTCCGCTACATCCATGGCGACTTCTATCGGTATCGCGAAGGAAAGCCCCATGTAACCTCCGGTACGGCTGTAGATCTGCGAATTCATGCCCACCACCTCACCATCCTGATTGAACAGCGGACCACCCGAATTGCCGGGGTTGATGGCGACATCCGTCTGGATGAAGGGGACATAGTTTTCACTGGGCAAGCTGCGGCCCTTGGCGCTGACGATGCCGACGGTCGCCGAATAGTCGAAGCCGAACGGCGAACCGATAGCCAGCACCCATTCGCCGACCTCCAGATTGGTGGAAGAACCTATCTTGACGACCGGGAGGTCCTTGGCATCGATTTTCACCAGGGCGACATCGCTGCGCTTGTCCGACCCGACCACTTCGGCATGCAGCTCGCGGCGATCGTTGAGACGCACGATGATCTCGTCGGCGTTGTTCACGACATGATAGTTCGTCAGTACGTAGCCGTCCTGTGAAATGATGAAACCGGAACCCAGAGACATGGCATCGTGATAACCGTGATTGTCCGGTTCCTGATCGAAGAAATGCTTGAACAGTTCGCCGAACGGGCTGCCCTCCGGCAGATCCGGTATTTCCATGCCTTCGGGCAATTGTGGCATGCCCGTCTTTACCTTCTGCGTGGTGCTGATATTCACCACGGCGGCGCCGGATTCCTTGACCAGGTCAGTAAAATCAGGAAGCAGCTGTTTCGCCTGGACGCCTGGCGCGAATGCCAGCCCGGTAAGGATCATTGCCAGGATGTATCCGGGGAACGTGCGGGTGTTGAACATTGTTAAACTCTCCATACTGTCAAGTAGACAAGGCATAAAGTACTTCAAGGGATCTCGTGACCTGATGTCCGGATCGGTATCTGGCGGCGCAGGATAACCGGCTGATAGCGGCCATCCCGTGCGGATGCACGGCTGAACTGCTTCAGCCAGGAGAGTCCGACCGCCAAACCGGCCGCCGCACCCAGCAGGTCCCAAAGATCGGCATACCGGTGTGTCCCGCCGTCACCGAGGTAGTGGCCGGTCAATGCGCCGATGAACAGACCCGCGAGCGGCACGGCGTAAATGGCCAGGGAACCGCGCAGCAGGCCGGACTCCGACACACCGATCACCACCCGGTCACCGGCAACCGCGCCAATGCTGTTTATAACACGGACCGGCGATTGGCGCTGGCCGAGGACACTGGCCAGGACCGAGGTACCGCACCCCTGGCGATCGGCGCAGGCGCCGCAGGTGCTCGGGCGCAGGGTTTCAACCCAGACGAAGCCGTCGTCCTCGACCTTCACCACCTGGCCATTTTCCTCAATCATGCGTGCCGTCCCCGCGGCTGTCGATGGAACTCGCCATCATTTCCACGGTCACCGCAGGGACCTCACCCACCACCAGTACCTGATGACCATCCACGATGGCCCCATAGGCATTCATGGCGCCCATGCTGGAGAGACCCGTCAGGGTGTCATCGTCAGCCGAGGCCATTTCCACATAGACCGAGACCGTCGCCAGTCCGTCGCTGTAGACCAGATGCAAAGTCCCCTCGTCGCCGGGCTGCATTCGCTTGCGCTGGTAGTGGGTCAGGATGAATCCGTCCGGCAGCCGGTGCACCACCCAATGGGGCTCGCCTGGATCCGCCGTGGCCCTGCCGCCGATGTCCTGATGATGCCAGGCAGGCGCGTCTTCGCCGGCTGAGGCCGGCATGCCTGCCGCGGAAACCTCGTTCCCGACCCCCAGATGGGTAAACATCACCTGTTCGATGGGGGCGCCTTGCTCACCGGTAAGATCGGACTTCAGCAGCATCTTGCTGTCCTTGGCTATCCAGAAGCGATAGCCGTACCGGTAGGCATCCCGGGGCGTGATGGTAACCACCTGCGTCATAACCCCGGCCATGCGGTCATCTCCGACACTCTCGAGACGATAGTATTTCTCGATGGAATCGAGGTCACGCGGCACCACCGGGAAGGGCTGTCGCGGACCGCTGCGCCCCACCATGACCGATTTGCTGTCCGGCATGATGCAGGTCACCGACTGGTTATCACGGATCACTTCCCGTGCACTTCCCGTGAGGGAAACCAGCCGCTCCTTCTCACCCTCGCCGTCGCGCCGATGGATGATGCGCATGGCCTCCAGTTTACCGTCATGAAGATAGACGAAGGTACCGTCATAATTGAGGTTCTGCAGGGCTTCGGACATGGCGTCCAGCCATTGGCGTGCCGGATTCTCGGCATGGGCCGGTACAACCGCCGCAGCCAGCAGCAGCAGCAAGAGCGGCGGCTTCAAGAGATTATTCCTGGACACCGCGGTTCATATCATGTCCCACGATACGCACGTAGGGCAGCATGCCCTGCATCCCGCGATTTACGGCATATTCGTTGTGGTTCACCAGGTAAATATCCAGCTTCCGGTCTGCCAGTTGGTGGGCCGGATTGCCGGGTTCGTCCTGCACGCGCAGATAGTCGCCCGTGGACGGGACACTGGCTACGCTCTCCACCACCGGCAAGGACGTTTCCCGCCGAGCGGACTGGATGCTCATGACCGCCATCACCGCCACCGAGGCGGCCACCGCCAGTCCGGCTACCGGCTTCGCCAGCATGGCCAGGCGGGAATAGCCCGACAGGGCCGGTTCAGACCGCAGCATGCCTTTTACCCGCCGGGAAAATGCCGGGTCGACACGCTCCGGCAGATGACTTTGCAAGGCATCGCTGATCATCTGGTAACGCGACAGGCGCTGGTAGAGTTGATCGTCGCTCGCGAGACGCTTGAACAGCATGTCGTGTTCGGACCCGGTCAGTTCGTCGTCAACCAGCGCAGAGAGTTGTTCATATAAACTGTCTTTCATTGTTGACTCATCCGGTAAACTACTTGAGCAGCGGTTGCAGTTTTGAATCGATGGCGTCTCTCGCCCGGAAGATTCTCGACCGTACCGTCCCGATCGGACACTCCATGGTCTGGGCAATCTCTTCATAGCTCATTCCTTCCAGCTCCCGCAGCGTGATCGCCGTACGCAGATCATCGGGCAGTTCCTCGATGGCCTTCGTGATGGCCGCATGGATTTCATCCTTGAGCAGCAGGCGCTCCGGTGTGTCCTGCTCCTTGAGACTCGTCGCACCTTCATATTGTTCCGCTTCCTGTGCATCAATATCGCCATTCGGCGGACGCCGGCCGGAAGCCACCAGATAATTCTTCGCCGTATTGATGGCGATCCGGTAGATCCAGGTGTAGAACGCGCTCTCGCCCCGGAAGCGGTTGATGGCGCGGTAGGCCTTGAGGAAAGCCTCCTGGGCGACATCCATGGCCTCGTCAGGGTCGCGGACATAACGGTTGACCAGCTTGATGAGCTTGTGCTGGTATTTGAGGACTAGGATGTCAAAGGCCGCCTTGTCACCCTTTTGTACCCTTTCCACCAGCGCCTGATCGATGTTTCTCTCGCTCATCCGGAGCATTTCCAGCCATCCGGAATGCGCTGCACGCGCCGGATAGACAACAATGGATACAGATAGTTCGCCTTGCTTGTTGTAAACCTGATATCTTTCAACGGGTACTCCGGCCCGCCTTCGCGGTTAAAGTATCCGGTAACTGTAACACCGGCCCGCGGTGTCGTCAGCCGGGAACAACATTAACTGAAATGTCTTTGTCATT
>JAHKKL010000180.1 GCA_020027635.1 Gammaproteobacteria bacterium | reverse complement strand
CCGCCTCCTTTGGAATGGGGTATGGTTGCCCACAGGGAAACATTACTCCATGACAACCTTCACGTTCAACACAGACCCGATCCCCATCTTCACCCTGCAACGATATCGACTCGGTCTTGCGGTTCATCAGCCAGGCGTATCGACCGCTCAGAGGGGCGGACCTTCCGCTAGAACGCTTTCGTGCCGGCTTAGTCGATGTACTCGAACAGCTTCACGATCCACTGCACGCCGCCGAACTGGCGGGTCACCTCGTTCACGGCATCGGCTTCCTCGCGGGTGACCAGACCCATCGGGTAGACCGTGCCGTTGACGGTCACCCTCTTTGGTCCGGAGAGAGAACCCGCTTTTTACCGCAGGTGCGGCAGCAGTCCTACAAGTCCGATGAGGATCAGGTAGAAGGCGACGATGTAGTTGAGCAGTCGGGGCCAGATCAAGATCGCAATCCCCGAGAGTAACGCAAGCAGCGGTGTAAGAATGATGATGTTCGTGGTCATGAGTATCCCCTCGTGTCTATGCCGGGTAGCAATGCGGCACCTGTCACAACAGGCGTCGCGATGGCCGATGGTGTTGCCGAGCGCACTAGCCGCCGTGAGTGAGCTACAGCCCGCTCACCCGCGCCGGCAGTTCGCATGTTCGCGGCCAAGGCCGCTCCTACAGCGAACGAGGCGTTTCAATCGGGAGGCCAGGCATCGCTCGCATGCAGGTGCCGGCCTGCTGCCGGAGCAACATCACCCACCTCAGTCGGTGTACTCGAACAGTTTCACGACCCGCTGCACGCCGCCGACCTGGCGGGCCACCTCGGTAACGGCGTCGGCTTCCTTGTGGGTGACCAGACCCATCAGATAGACCGTGCCGTTGTCGGTCACCACCTTGACCCGGGTTCCGTTAAAGCCTTCGATGTCGGTGATGCGCAGGATATCGATCTTCACCTTGGCGGTAATCAGCGAGTCGTTGGCGCGCGTCTTGAAGGGACTGGGGGCGCCGATGATCATCTCGTTGTGGATCTGGCGCACCATCGGGATCTCCTTGACGATGCTCTCCGTCTGGCTGCGCAGCTCCGCGGTCGGGGCTTCGCCCGTCATCAGGACGACGCCGTTGTAGCTGGTGATCTCGATATGGATCTGGCTGGTGAGGTCTCTGTGCTCGATGATGGTTAAACGCGACTTCATTTCGATCGTTTCATCATCCACGACCGCTCCGGGGGAGCGGCGGGAATTGGCGACGACGGCGGTGCCGGCCACGGCTCCGCCGACGATCACGGGTGCGCAGCCGTAGAGCAGGTTGGTGGCGATCAGCAGTGCGAGTATTCCATGGGCGAACTTCATCGGTTTTATGTCTCCTGTAGGGGTATGAGTTTATCGATCAGATCACAAAGGCAGTGGATGGTCAGTAAATGTACTTCCTGGATGCGCGCCGTGGAAGCTCCGGGTGCGCGAATTTCCGTATCGCCGTCCCGCAGCAGGGCAGGGACGCCGCCGCCGTCACGGCCGCTAAGGGCGATGACCTGCATGCCGCGTTCGTGCGCGGCCGCGATCGCCCGGAGGATGTTTTCCGAGTTTCCGCTGGTCGTGATGGCGAGCAGGACATCGCCCGGCCGGCCGAGGGCGTTAACCTGCCTGGCGAAGACTTCGGGGTAGCCGTAATCGTTGGCGAGCGAGGTCAGGGTGGAACTGTCGGTGGTGAGGGCGATGGCCGGCAGCCCCGGTCGCTCCCTCTCGTAGTGGTTGAGCAGCTCGGAGGAGAAATGCTGGGCATCGGCCGCCGAACCGCCGTTGCCGCAACACAGCACCTTGGCGCCGCCGGAGAGCGCCCGCGCCAGGACCGCCGCCGCCCGGGCGATGGCCGGCGCGGCGGTTTCCAGCGCCTGCTGCTTGGCGCCGATGCTGTCGAGGAAGTTGCGCCTGATGTGTTCGATCGGTTCCATGGCCGGTGACTGTTATTGCAGCGCCGGGAAGGCGTCCGCGATCCACTCGATGGCGGGATTCGCCCCGCCGCCGATGGCCACCACATCGAAGCGGCAGGGCTGCTGCGCGGCGCGGGGATGGCTCAGCAGGTAATGGCGCGCACAGGCCACGATCCTCGCCTGTTTGCGCGCATCCACGCTCTCCGCGCCCGAACCGTAGCGTGCCTGCCGCCGATAACGGACCTCGACGAAGATCAGGCAGTCGCGGTCGTGCATGATGAGGTCGATTTCCCCGAAGCGGCTGCGATAGTTGCGTTCCACCAATGCCATCCCTCTTGCCTGCAGGTAGTCACAGGCGAGGGTTTCGGCAGCCTGGCCCCTGTCGCCCGTCGTCATTCCCGGGGCGCCGGTGTTCCGGTATCGGTGGCCGTTTCCGTCCCGGCCTCGAGCACATAGGGAAGGCCGTTTCTGAATTGCGCCCACGTCAGGGTCCGGTGCACCTGCTGGCGGGCATCGAGCATCAGGTTGCCGGTGACGCCGTGGTAGGACCCGAACAGGCTGCCACCGAACCGGCCCAGGTGGGGGATGATACGGTAGGCGTCGACGCCCAGTGCATAGAAACGCCCGTTGATGTCGGCGTTCTCCGGCCGGCGCTCGCCGATATCCTGCTTCAGCTCCCGCAAATCACTCCCCGACCCCAGCGTCCACGGCGAGTCGCAGAACAACAGGCCGTTCAGATCCGCGTCGCGGGATTGATCGGGCCGGCCCGAGTAGACATGCGAGGTGCTGTAGACCGGCACGCGTTGTGCCCGGAAGAAGCTCAGTTGCGGGCGGATCAGGCGCGCCTGCTCGGGCGTGGCGAGGAGGAAGATGAAATCGACATCCTGGCGCCGCCGCGGCTCGAACTCGAGCTGTTGTCCGGTCACCCGGACAAGGCTGGCCTGCCGCGCCTTGCTGGCGTCGAGGTTGAGGGTGGCGCTGATGACCTGGCTATGATCGGTTTCCCCCGGATCGTAGACCGGGTGATCGATCAGGCTGCCGCCCAGTTTGCTCCATTCATCGGCGAAGGCCGCCTCGACGCGCTCGCCCCAGCCGCCCTGGGGTACCAGGGTAATCGCCCGTCGGTGCCCGTCCTGCCACGCCCGCCGCGCGACTTCACGGGCCTCGTCTTCCGGCGCGAGACCGAACTGGTATACCGATGGCTTGACGTCCCCGCTGGTGTCGACCTGGTTGAGCGTCAGTACCGGTACCGGCAGCTGCTCCTGTTGCAGCAATGCCTGGACCTCCTCCTTGCGCAAGGGTCCGATGACGAAGCGCGCGCCGTCCGCGACCGCCTGCTGATAGCGTGCCACCGCGTCGGCGGGGTTCGCACCGACATCGTAGATGCGCAGCACCGGCCGCTGGCTGCCATCGGAGGTGTCGTAATAGGCGGCCAGGATGCCGTCGCGTATGGCGGTGGCGGCTTCCGCCAGAGCGCCGCTGAGCGGCAGCAGGATGGCGATCTGCTGCGGTTGGATGGCGGTTTCCAGGTTCTCCCGCAGGCGGGTGATGAAATCGCCGCTGGCCGGGTGACCGGGGTAGCGCGTCTGCCAGTGCGGAATGACGTCTCCCAGGGCTTGGGGCTGCTGCAGGTAGAGGCGGGTGAGTTCCACCAGTTCCAGCCAGCCGCTGAGGACATCCGGAGGCGGCGCCAGGCGCATGTCCTGCAACTCGGCATCCGACAGCCGGGTGAGCGCTTCCCAAGTGGCAAACTGATTCTCCAGTTTCTGCTGCGGGTCACTCAGCAGTCCATCGAGCGCGATGCGTTCGCGGGCGCTGGAGAGGTAGTTGTTTTCGAGCAGATAGGCTTCGGCGCGCAGGCGGTGATAGTCCGCCTGGTAGGGTCCGCCGGCAGGCACGGCCTGCAGACGCTCCAGGGCCTGCTCGGGACGATGCCGTATGAGGTCGAGCCGCGCCTGACTGACGTCGTAATGCTGTCGCTGCGCTTCGGGCAGGCCGGGTGCGGAGATTCCTGCAATGATGGCCTCGGCACGTTCATAATCGCCGGCGCGGATCAGCCGGTCGGCGCCGGACAACAGGTATTCCTGTTTAAGGGGTGCGGCGGCCTGTTCGGCGGCCTGCAGGTAGGCCGCCGCGGCGCTCTGGAAATCCCCCGCCGCCTCCAGTGCCTGCACCTGCGACTGGAGCCGGCTGTCCGCGGTGGCGGGGGGCGCCTCGCGCACGGCGCTCGTGCAGCCGGCGAGCAGGAACAGTCCGGCGGCGGCGATGATCACCAGGAGGGAAGCCAAACGGGATGGATGCATTGCGGACGGCTGTCGGGGCAGGGTGTGGGTTGGATTAGCGGCTGACTCTACTGAAAAGCCGCCATGACGTCCAGTTATTGAACCTGACGTAGATGATGGACAGATCTGTAGCCTGGATGGAGCGAAGCGAAATCCGGGAATGATGAGGTATTTCCCCGGGTTTCGGCCCTGCGGGCCTGCACCCAGGCTACTTCGGATATGTCAACGATTTATGTAAGGATCAATAGCGCGTGTAACCGGCCGGAGTCTTCGCATGGCTATTGTTCCTTCGGCGGGCGGGGAACAAACAGCAGGGTGTCGGTCACGCCGTCTTTCCGCCAGGTCAGCGCGAGTTTGCCGGCCAGAAAGCTGAAATGTGTTGCACTGCCGAGTGCCTCCAGGTAGCGGTTCTCCAGGGTCATGACTTCCTCCGGACAGGCCATGCGGGTGCCGCCGATCTCGCTCACACGCAGATCGCCGGGCATTTTGCCCGCCGCTTTCACCCCGGCAAAATAACGGTTGCAGGCGCTCTTGCCCGAAATGCGCTCGCCGTCGAAGACCAGCGTGATTTCG
>JAHKKL010000179.1 GCA_020027635.1 Gammaproteobacteria bacterium | reverse complement strand
GGGCGCAGGTTCACTTCTTGGTCACCATCGATTCGCGCAACGGCGGTTGAGCCAAACCCTGCTTCTGGGCCGACGCGGCTTCGCGCTCCCGCTCACCCTGCAGCACTTCCACCATCTTGATCGCTTCCTGCTCCATCGACATGGCGATTTCATCGACCAGACCCTGGAAATAGCGATAGAAAATCAGCGAGGGGATCGCCACCGTCAAACCGGCGGCGGTCGCGATCATGATTTTCGAGATGCCGGCGCCGAGCGCCTGCGGATTGCCGACGCCGTGGGTGGTCATGCTGGAGAACACTTCCATCAAACCGACCACCGAGCCGAGCAGTCCGAGCAGCGGCGCCACCGCGGCGATGGTGCCCAGGGTGTTTAGGAAACGCTCCATCTCGTGTACTTCCAGGCGGCCCGCCTCCTCGATGCTTTCCTTCATCACGGTGCGGCTGTGGTGACGGTTCATGAGACCCGCGGCGAGGACGCGCCCGAGCGGCGAGCTTTCCCGCAGGGTGTGGATCGACTCGTTCGTCAGTTCGTTCTTCTTGTACCAGGTCCAGATCTGCGCCACGACGTACTTGGGGAGTATCCTGCCGCGGCGCAGCGCCCAGAAGCGCTCGGTGATGATGGCGATGGCGATAACAGAACAGAGGATGAGCGGCCACATGAGCCATCCACCCGCTTTAATGATTTCATACACGGCGCTGATCCTTGGTTAAACATTCAGTGGGAACATCGGAGGTTGCGACACTGTAACAAACTCCCTCCGACACGGAAAGCTGCCCGGTCATCAGCCGCCGACAACCAGCCGAATGCATTGAAACTATGGAACAAATTCAGGCAGCCCTGATCGACTCGTCAGTGCGAGGAACATAGTGACGAAGCAATCTCTAAGCAGCTGATTCCAGTCCATGAGATTGCCACGCCGCGCTCGCAATGACAGCGGTGCAGGTTAATGGGCTGAGCATAGCGAGGCCCGCAGTAGGGTGCGCCGCGCGCACCGGGAAGTCACCCCGACACATCATGGTGCGCATGGCGCACCCTACGATGTTCCTCGGCAGCGAAGCCCAACGTCAAGGGCGCAAGGCTGGGCTTCACCTTCGTTTAGCCAATTAACCTGCATGACGACATGCATCGACGAGTACCCGGCCGCAAGAAACGGAGCTCACGACGCCCCCAGCGCCTGGGTCAGAATCTCCTGCGCCTGGGCGACGATGGCCGCGAGATGCGTCGCGTCCCTGAAGCTCTCGGCGTAGAGCTTGTAGACGTTCTCGGTGCCGGAGGGGCGCGCGGCGAACCAGCCGCCGGATGATACCACCTTGAGTCCGCCGATGCCGGCGTCGTTGCCGGGGGCGCGGGTAAGCCTGGCGGTGATCGGGTCGCCCGCCAGCGTCGCGGCACTCACGCGCTCGGGCGTCAGCTTGCGGAAGGCCGCCTTTTGCTCGGGGCTGGCGGGCGCGTCGATGCGGGTGTAGCACGGCGTCCCGAACCGCTCGGTGAGCGCGCGGTAGTGCTCGCCGGGATCCTTGCCGGTCACGGCCCGGATCTCGGCGGCGAGCAGGCCGAGGATGATGCCGTCCTTGTCGGTGGTCCAGACGCGGCCGTCGCGGCGCAGGAAGCTCGCTCCGGCGCTCTCCTCGCCGCCGAAGCACAGCGTGCCCGCGAACAGGCCGGGAGAAAACCACTTGAACCCGACCGGCACCTCGTAGACCGTCCTCCCCAGCGATGTCACCACGCGGTCGATGAGCGCGCTGCTCACCAGCGTCTTGCCCACCGTCGCGGTCGCGGGCCACTGCGGGCGGTGGCGGATCAGGTAATCGATGGCCACGGCGAGATAATGGTTGGGATTCAGCAGCCCCTGCGAGGGCGTCACGATGCCGTGGCGGTCAGCGTCGGCGTCATTGCCCCAGGCGATGTCGAAGCGGTCCTTGAGTTTCACCAGGTTGGCCATGGCGTAGGGACTCGAGCAGTCCATGCGGATCTTGCCATCATGGTCGAGCGTCATGAAGCCGAAGGTCGGGTCGACCCTGGGGTTGACCACCGTGAGGTCGAGACCGTAGTGCGCGGCGATGCGCGGCCAGTAGGCCACGGCCGCGCCGCCGAGCGGGTCGACGCCGATGGAGAGGCCGGCCGCGCGCACCACGTCCAGGTCGACGACATTCCCGAGGTCCTCGACATAGGGTCCGACGAGGTCCTCCGGGTGCAGGTACGCTGACTGGATCGCGGCGGTATAAGCCATGCGCCTGACTCCGGCGTTGTCCGTGCCCAGCAATTCGTTGGCGCGCGCCTCGATCCAGCCGGTGACGTCGGTGTCGGCCGGGCCGCCGTGAGGCGGGTTGTACTTGATACCGCCGTCGGCCGGCGGGTTGTGCGAGGGCGTCACCACCACGCCGTCCGCGCGGCGCGCGCCGTGGTCGCGGTTGTACACCAGGATGGCGCGCGAGATGGCCGGCGTCGGCGTGAAACCGTCCTCGGCCTGGATCACCGTCTCCACCCCGTTGGCGGCGAGCACCTCGATCGCGTCGCATTGCGCCGGACCCGAGAGCGCGTGGGTGTCCTTGCCGAGAAACAGCGGACCGTCGATGCCCTGCGCGCGACGGTAGTCACAGATCGCCTGGGTGATAGCGTGGATGTGATCGCGATTGAAACTGCCATGCAGCGCGCTGCCGCGGTGGCCACTGGTGCCGAAGCTCACCCGCTGGTTGGGATCCTGCCTATCCGGCTTGCGCTCCCGGTAGTCGCGCTCGAGCGCCTCGACGTCGATCAGGCTGCCGGCGGGCGCGGGTTGCCCCGCCTGTGGGTGTATCGCCATAGGTTGACTCCTTGTTGTTGGCCGCGACGGCTCCCTGCGTTGCTACCGCAGAACCCCAGATTGCGTTTCGCTTATCCGGGCGACATCGATGCCGATGTCGCGGAAATCGCGCACCTGGCGGTGGGCGGCCAGCGGATCGGGTGTGTCATCGCGCACCAGCCATACGGTGCGGAAACCCGCGGCGGCGGCGGCATCGAGTTCGGCGCGCACGTCCGAGAGGAACAGGATTTCCGCGGGCGCGACGCCGATGTCAGCGGCGATGGCGCGGTACGAAGCGCTGTCCAGCTTGCCTCCGACCGTCGTGTCGAAGTAGCCGTCGAACAGCGGCGTCAGGTCACCGAACCCGGTATGGGCGAACAGCAGCTTCTGCGCCTGCACCGAACCCGAGGAATAGACATAGAGCGCGAGACCGCGCGCATGCCAGTCGCGCAGCGCCTGCTCCGCGTCCGCGTAGATGTGGCCCTGAAAGTCGCCGTTGCGGTAACCGCTCTCCCAGATCATGCCCTGCAGGGCCTTGAGCGGCGTGATCTTGCGGTCCTCATCGATCCAGGCGATCAGCCGCTCGATCACGCCATCCAGGGTGAGTGCGGGATCGCCCGCCTCGCGGCGCACCGCCTCGAGCTGCGGTTTCACCCGTGGGTCCTGCCCATGGCCGCGCACGAACGCGTCCAGGTGCGCGCGGGCATAGGGAAACAGCACATCCTTGACGAAGGAGAGCGACGAGGTCGTGCCCTCGATGTCGGTGACGACAGCCTTGATCACCCGCGCCCCGCCACGTAGGCATCGAAATCCGGAAAGCGGCTCGCGATATCGCTGCCGGTGAAATTACCGAGCCAGCCTTCCGGGGAGGTGAAGAAGCGGATGCACTTGAAGCAGGGGTTCTCGCCCATGTCGAACCAGTGTGTGGTGTTGGCGGGCACGCTGATCAGGTCACCCTGCTCGCACAGCAGCAGGTAGACCCGTTCGCCGACGTGCAGGTAGAACAGGCCGCGGCCGTCGACGAAGAAGCGGATCTCGAAGTCCTCGTGCCGGTGCTCGGCCAGGAACTTGCGGCGCAGCGTTGTCTTGTCGGGATGGTCGGGGCCCAGGCTCACCACGTCGACCGACTGAAAGCCGTGGTCGGCATTGAGCGCCTCGATCTCGTCGCGGTAGGCTTCCAGCACCTCGACCTGGCCGGCATCCGCCGAGAGAGGGCGGTTCGCCTGCCAGCGTTCATACTGCACGCCGAGCCCGCCCAGCGTCGCCGCGATGGCCGCCGGGTCGGTCGTCGTGTCCCCTTCCCTGCCGTCGCTGGTATATACCGTCAATGTGGTCATAATCACTGCATTCCTCTCGCCCGCAGTTCACAGTCAAACAGAAACTCGAAGGCCTCGACATGGCGCAGTGCGTCATCCACGGTGGCGCCCCAGGTGTAGAAGCCGTGGCCGCCGATCAGGTAGCCGTGCACCGGCCCGGCATGCCGATCCATCCACTCGTCCACCTCCGCCGCCAGCGCCGGGATGTCCTGGCGGTTGGCGAACACCGGCACCGTCACCGCGCACGCGTGCGTGTCCACGCCGGGAAAGGCCTTGAGCAGTTCGTAGTCACTCAGCACCAGGTGATCGCGCCGCCCGCGCGAGAGCAGCGTGGCATTGACCGAATGGGGATGCAGCACCGCCGCGGCGTCCGGGAAACGGCGATAGATCTGCAGGTGCAGGCCGGTCTCCGCCGATGGGCGGCGTTCATCGAGTGAGCGCCCCGCGGCGTCAATGAGCATGATGTCCTCGGCGCACAGGCGGCCCTTGTGGCGGCCGGAGACGGTGATGGCGATGCGACCGTCCGCGAGCCGCGCCGAGAAATTCCCGCTGGTGGCGGGCACCATGCCCAGTCGATAAAGCGTGCGCCCGGCGTCGATCAGTTCCGCCGCGCGCCGTTCGAATTCATTGACACCGGTCATTTCGGGTACTGCACGCCGTAACA
>JAHKKL010000178.1 GCA_020027635.1 Gammaproteobacteria bacterium | reverse complement strand
ACCCAGATGCCGGCCTTCAAGGAGACGCTCAAGCCCGAGGAGATCGCGGCGCTGGTCGAGTATATCTACACCGCGCCCGCGATCCCGCCGGTGTGGGGCGAGGCGGAAATCAGGGCAAGCCGGGTGGTGTACAAACCCGAGGGGATCGAGGGCAACGCCACGACGGCCAAACCGGTCTACAGTGCCGATCCCCTGAACCTGTTCCTGGTGGTCGAGGCCGGCGACCATCACGTCACGGTGCTGGACGGCGACAAGCTGGAACCGATCTTCCGCTTCAAGTCGCGCTACGCCCTGCACGGCGGACCGAAATTTTCCTCCGACGGGCGCTTTGTCTATTTCGCCTCGCGCGACGGCTGGATCAGCAAGTTCGACCTCTACCGCCTGGAAACCGTGGCCGAGGTGCGCGCCGCCCTCAACACCCGCAATCTGGCGGTATCCGCCGATGACCGCTACGTCCTGGTCGGCAACTACCTGCCGCAGAACCTGGTACTGCTGGACGCACGCGACCTCAGCCTGATCAAGGTGATCCCGGTCGAGGACGGCCTCGGCAAGGGCTCGCGGGTCAGCGCCGTCTACACCGCGCCGCCGCGCCAGAGTTTCATCGTCGCGCTGAAGGATATCAAACAGGTCTGGGAAATCAGCTACGCCGACCACCCGCCGCCCGTCTACGGCGGACTGGTGCACGATTACCGCCTGGGTGAGGGACTGGCGGAACCGGGCCGCTTTCCCGTGCGGCGCATCCCACTCGATGACTACCTCGATGACTTCTTCTTCGACCAGCACTACGAGCATCTGATCGGCGCCTCGCGCGACGGCAACAAGGGGCAGGTGGTCAATCTCATCGTCGGGCGTAAGATCGCCGAGGTGGACCTGCCGGGCATGCCGCACTTGGGCTCCGGCATCACCTGGCCCTGGAACGGCACCACCGTGTTGGCCACGCCCAATCTCAAGGAGGGCGTGGTCAGCATCATCGACACCGCAAACTGGAAAACGATCAAGAAGATCGAGACGCTCGGCCCCGGCTTTTTCATGCGCAGCCATGAAAACACGCGCTATGCCTGGGTGGATGTGTTCTCCGGTCCCAACAAGGACGCGATGCAGGTCATCGACAAGCAGACGCTGGAGATCGTGAAGACCCTGCGCCCGGCGCCCGGCAAGACCTCGGCGCACGTGGAATTCACCCGCGACGGCAAATACGCCCTGGTGAGCATCTGGGAGACCGACGGCGCCATCGTAGTATATGACGCCGCGACACTCGAGGAGGTCAAGCGCCTGCCAATGAACAAGCCGGTCGGCAAGTACAACGTCTACAACAAGATCCACTACGCGGAAGGCACCAGCCATTGAACCACTGGCTATGGTCATTGTTGTCCCGTTAAATTGTATTGAAATCCAACAAAGGAGGTAGCCTGGATTGAACGCAGTGAAACCCGGGTTTCGCTGTCGCTCAACCCAGGCTACATACTACTCAATACTTCTTGGAAATGCGGGTTAGATGTGCCGGCAGGCACTCATCAAAAATGTGTTGTGTTGCTTCGCAACGCTTGGTGGGTTACGCATAAAACGCTAACCCACCCTACATTTCTGGATTATTCGCTTCGCTCACCCTTCGGGCCGCCCGTTGGGCGTTCAACGCGCTACGCACTTTTGTGCCGCTTGCGCGGGAATGACAGGCTTAATCAGCTTCCTCAGGTACTGGTGTGTGGCTGGCGTCTTATTTCAGGTGCTTGTGCAACCGCGCATCCCGGGTCTTGAAGTGCTGCGTAAACCAGCTTTCGATCACCCGGGTGAATTCTTCATCGCTGAAATAGGCATGCTCTTCATAGTCATCCATGATGTCCCGCAGCTCATCGAGCAGACGTTCATGGTCCGTCTTGTGATCGTCATACTGGTCGTAGCGGCGTTCGCGCATGATTTTCTCCTCCAGGGCAAAGTGCCCCGAGATCCGCGCGTAGATCTGGCCCAGGAAATCCATCACCGTGTAGGTGACATCCTCGCGCGTCAGGGAGACATGCAGGGCATTAATCAGCTCGATAAGTTGCCGGTGCTCGCTGTCGACGTCGGGGACCCCCGTGGCGAATTCATCTTTCCATTCAATCAGTGCCATGACAGTCTCACAGGAACAGGAACCCGCCCAGTGCCGGCCGGAAATCGATGACGAAGTTCTGCCGCGGAATCAGCGTAATCTCCGCCTCCTTCTCGTAATCATAGCCTGTCGGGCGGTCGCTATCACGCAACCGGGCCACGAGATGGTGCCGGCCGGGCGCGACGGGAAACTTCCGGTAGGCCATGGAGGCGCCGTCTCCCGCCAGACCCGAGGGCGGCAGTTCGCCACGGTAAAGGGGTTCTCCGTCCAGCACCAGTTCGACCTGCAGCGGCAGGCGCCCGCGCGGGCAATCCAGCGGCCGGCGCATATTGGGGGCCAGTTTGGCGAGTTCCTCGGGCGTCCGCTGCCGGCAATCCCCCTTGTGCTGGCCGGCATGACTGAAACTGAGCTTGATCAGGGCGAGTCCCGGATTGAGATGGGTATAGGCGGGAGAGCTCGTGAAGTGGCCGATCACCACGGCAAACATCGCATAGGCAATCACCTGACCCAGAAGCTGGAGCGGACTAGCCCGCATATATCACCGGGATAGGCATGTCTGAATACACACTGTCTTTTCCAGAGTGGACAAGATTCTGATTACCTCCAAGGCAGTATATGGTCTATCGCCGCCCGGTAAGAAATGCGGGCTAATCATGGCGAACGGCACCCTCGCTGGTGTATTCAACCGTGCGGCGCTTGAGCGGTGGAAGCGCCCTCAGCCTATCCTGGAAATCGGCAAGTTCGCGCTCGAGTCGTTTTCCATGGGTAAGACCGGACCAGAACTCACCGATACGTTCGCGCGGGACACGCTTACGCAGATAGGGATCGCGCTCCCCCGCGAGGCGCTGCTCCGTCCACTGAATGCCGAGATGGTAGTGACAGTCTCCCTCGGCGCAACCGGTCAGGAAAACGCCATCGGCGTGATGACGCATGATGATGAAATCCAGGAAGGATGGCGGCAACATCGCAATGCATGGCAGCGTGAGTACCGCGACTCCGGGGACCCGGAGTCTGTTCAGATCGGGACCTTGATCGCAGCCGTACACTAGGACGCGTGCATTTCCGCTCAGGCCGGATGCCGCCGCCAGCGTCTTGTCACGCATCACCTGGATCCTCAGATCCGGCAGGTCGATACCGGGGATGAGCTCGGTCGTGCGCCGGAAAGGCGTGGAGGTCGGGCAGGCGCCCACGCAGATGCCGCAGCTGGTGCACAGCTCATTCGCCACGACGGCTTCCTGCGAAAAGCCGGTGCCGTCCGTGCGCGGCTGCAGCGCGACGGCGCTGAAGGGACAGTCCTCGACGCAGCGGCCGCACCCATTGCAGTTATCCAGATCAACCCTGGCCGGTGCCGGGCGGCGCAGGGGCGGCAGCCAGGGCAGCACCAGCAGGAACAGCGTGGCGCTCGCGGCGATCGCCCACATCACTCGCCCGGGGAGCCGGTCGAGCAAGGGATAAGCCGCCAGGTAAAACCAGTCGAGATTGATCACCGAAGGCACGACGCCGAGATCCGCCGGTGCCTGGCTGAGGGCCGGCTTGACGAAGGACAGCACCAGCAGCATGGCCAGGGTACCGGCGGCCAGGCCGATGGGCGGATTCACTTTGGCGTTGCGCTGGCGAAGGATATGGATCCACATCACCAGCAGCATGACCAGGGGCACGGCGATGTGGATAAACACCATGAGCGTGAAGAACCGGCCGCTCAGGGTCGCGGGCGTGAGGAAATTGCGGGCGATGGATTCACCGAAGATGCCGAGCGCATCGAGCCACTCCGTGGTGGCGATGGCGATGTACTGGGCGAGTATGTCCCATACCATCCAGTAACCGCTGATGCCGCAGGCAAAGACCAGCCACAGCAGGGGCACGCCGGTAAACCAGGTAAACCAGCGCGCGCCGCGATAGCGGTCCATCACGTATTCGCGCAGCAGATGCAACATCATGACGATGATCAGGGCGTCGGAGGCATAGCGATGCAGGCTGCGCATGACGCCGCCGGCATACCACTGCACATGGGTCAGGTATTCCAGGGATTGATAGGCCTGGTTGATGCCGGTGTCGAAAAAGATGTAAAGATAGATACCGCTGACGATGGTGATCCAGTAGAAGAACCAGCCGAGCGCACCCAGCTGATGCAGGGGATTCCAGTCAGGGCCGAAGGCACGGTCGAAGCCGTTCTCGACGCGCTCAAACGCCGTTCTGACTAACCTGCGCGGACCACTCACGTGCGTGAGACTCCCCGGGATTTAAACCGCGGGTCCCGGCGGCGGGGATTTTCGCCAGGCATGGACAATGAACACGGCGGTGGCCCCGAGCGTCAGGACGCCAATCGCGATACTGACAAACAACGAGTAGTCAAAATGATACCGGCCAGTCGTCGGGTCATAGACCGTACAGAACAGGCGGATATTGTTCATCAGGTTTTTCATGGGCGAGGCGGCCACCGGATTGCCGTACAGAAGTTCCTTGAGCGGCTCCACCAGGGCGGGCGGTTCCGGGGCCATTCCGTAAATCTGGCGGTACACCTTGCCATCCGCATCGAGTACCGTCGCCTGGATAAGATGATCGAATCCTTTCGGTGATTTGAAATAGAGGAATCCCAGGTCATCGGACAGACGGTTCATGATCTCGGCGCTGGCGCTGACGAAATGCCAGTTGTCGATATCCCTCGCCTGCTTGCCGAACTCACGCATGCGATCCGG
>JAHKKL010000177.1 GCA_020027635.1 Gammaproteobacteria bacterium | reverse complement strand
CACAGGGTCGCGGCTACGTCCGCCTGCGCGAGACACCCCGGCTGCCCTGGCCGGAGGTGAATCCTCAAGTCGAGTTTGCCGCCCACGAGTTTCATTATTCCAGCCTGGAGAATATCACCGCACCGCTGACCTACGCGCTGGATGTCCGGCGCGGGACCGGGATCGATGGGAAACACGACGGGATCGTCATCAACAACCTGGTCGCCACCTACAGCCACATGCGCGACACCCGGCAGCATCGCTGGACGCACCGGTTCGTGGACTTTGTGAAGCAGCACCGTCGATGAGACAGCGCCGCCGCTCCGACCCTATAATAGGGGTTTTTCCAGAGAGGGATTACCCATGATAACCGTCACACCCACCGCCGCCGAGCAGATCCGGCTCTCGGCCAAACAGGGCCAGATGGACGGTCTTCCCATGCGTATCGCAGCGACACGCAATCCGGATGATTCGATTCATTACGGGATGGGTTTTGATGATAACCGACTGGAGGGTGATATCCATCTCACCTCGCAGGGTATCGACGTGGTGGTATCCGGATCGAGCATGCTGCTGCTGAGCGGGATGACACTGGACTATGTCGAGATCGAGCCGGGTTTATTCCAGTTCATATTCATGAACCCGAATGATCCGAATTTTACGTCACCGGATGAGGCATGAATCCCCGCCATCCCGTGTCAGTGCCATGATTTGGCCCGCTGATGCCCCGGAGTGATACAAACGGTTCACGACTCGCGGAACCACGCAAGTCGACCCTGCGCAGCCGCCTGCTTGTCAGACTCGCCGGCCTCATCCTGATCCTGTTCATCCTGGGACTCGTTGCGCTCGCCGGGCAGCCGCAGCCTGTTCCGGCAACTGTACGGGCAGCCTTGACCATCCTGATGTTGGTCAGCGGGACGGTTCTCGCCTATTCTGTCCTGTCACTGGTGCAGCACAATCTGCTGGACCCGCTCAGCAGCATCAAGGCATGGGCCAGAAATATCTGCCAGGGGATGTATACCGATCCCATACCCACCCCTCCTTACGGTCCTTTTGCGGAACTCGCCGATGATCTGAACAGCCTGGGAAAAAAATGGCAGTCTCTGCGCAAGACCCGGGTGGGCGGCCTATCCGACACGCAGGATCCCGAGCAGAAATCCCTGCAAAGCCTCTACGAGGTCGTCTCAAGCATCAATACCGCACACGGTCTGGATGACCTGATGAACCGCTTTCTGTTTACCCTGAAGCGGATCACCAAGGCGCAGGCAGCCGCCATCTGGGTAACGCATCTGCCGAACCAGGTCGAACTGGCCGCCAGCAGCGGTATCGATGCCTCCCTGATTCAGGCCGACCGGCCGGAAACCCGGCGCTGCCTCTATGAACGCGCCCTGACGGAAGGGAAGATCTGGATCGAAAAGAACCTGGACAAATGCGAAAAAATCGCCGGCAGAACCTTCTTCGAGAGCAGGAGCATCGGCCTGGTCTCGATTCCCATGCGCCACCAGGGCAGGATCATCGGTATCATCAACCTCTTTCTGGAAAGCGGACTCATCGAGCAACTTGACAGCATGAAACCACTGCTGACCAGCATCGGGCACCATCTGAGTGTCGCCATCGAGCGAGCGCGCAGTGACGAGCAGACCCACCAGCACCTGATCAATGACGAACGCACTCGCATCGCCCATGAACTCCACGATTCACTGGCACAGAGCCTGGCGAGCCTCCGCTACCAGGTGCGCGTGCTGGATGAAACCCTGCATCAGGGCGATGAATCAACCACCTGGCAGCAGCTCGAACGCATCGAAAACAGCCTGGATGAGGCCAATACCGAGTTACGTGAGTTGATCGCGAATTTCCGTGCTCCGGTCTCCAACCGCGGTCTGATCGGCGCCATCGAGCAGACCGTCAACCATTTCCGGAGCGAGACCCGGATCAAGACCTACCTGCAAAAGGAATGGACGGGTGACAGCCTCTCCAAGGACGTGGAGGTACAGATTCTGCGCATCATTCAGGAAGCCTTGTGGAATATTCGCAAGCACAGCCAGGCCAAGGCGGTTCGTATCATGTTGCGGCATCGATGCAACGAAAACTACCATATCCTGATAGAAGATGACGGCGTCGGGTTCGACGGAAAGGTTTACGGCTCACCCGGCGAGCATGTGGGTTTATCGATCATGCGCGAGCGCGCCCTGCGTATCGGCGGCAGGCTGCGCGTGGATAGTGAACCGGGTGAAGGCACCCGGGTCGTTCTCGAACTTGATGAAACAAAACCGGAAGGCGGCAAGGCATGAGCCTCAATATCATCCTGATCGACGATCATACGCTGTTTCGCGAGGGGCTCGTCGGACTGCTGAGCCGGCGCCATATCAATGTTCTGGCTGCCGTCGGCACCGGACATGAAGGGCTGAGACTGGCGACGGAGCTCAACCCGGATGTGATATTGCTGGACATGCGCATGCCGGAGATGGACGGTATGGATGTCCTGCGCCAGTTGCGCCAGCGCGGGTTCAGAAATCCCGTCGCCATGTTGACGACCAGCAGCGACGAACGCGACCTCGTGGAATCCTTGCGCAGCGGCGCCCAGGGGTATTTGCTGAAGGACATGGAGCCCGACCAGCTGGTCGTGGCGCTGCGCGACATTGTTGCCGGCAAGACCGTGGTGGCGCCGGACCTTGCACCGGTACTGGCCCGCGTCGTGCAGGGCGAGAGCATCGCACCCGTACAGGGGAGTCCGTTTGCCAAGCTGACACCCCGGGAACACGAGATTCTGGCGCTGCTAGCCGAGGGTCAGAGCAACAAGGTCATCGCACGCAACCTCGGCATCTCCGATGGCACCGTCAAGCTGCACGTCAAGTCCATTCTGCGCAAACTCGGCGTCCATTCGCGTGTCGAGGCAGCCGTAATCGCCGTTGAACAGGGACTGCGCGCCGGCCGCGGCGACCAGGGCGGAACCACCTGAACGCAGAAAAAACCCGATGAAACGCTTCACCGATCTGGTTTCAGAGTGCCTCCCGCATATCCGTGAAGAATTCCCCTGGGATGTGGAGGCCAAACTGGATGAACTGAATCCACCGCTGATACTCGACATCCGGGAACCCGAGGAATTCCGTGCCATGCACATCAGAGGATCGCTGAACGTGCCGCGTGGAATTCTCGAATCCGCCTGTGAATACGGGTATGAGGAGACCGTCAGGGAACTCGTCGAGGCCCGCTCCCGTGACATCGTGGTTGTTTGCCGTTCCGGCATCCGCAGCACGCTGGCCGCCTTCACCATGCAGCGCATGGGGTACCGGCGTGTCGTCTCGATGAAGACGGGACTGCGCGGGTGGAACGACTATGAACTACCGCTGGTAAACGCTGCGGAAATGACGATTCCCGTTAATCTGGCCGATGATTTCTTTACCACCCGCCTGCGTCCCGACCAGGTGGATCCCGGCCGCTGAGGCTGGCAACGACCATCAGACGTAATGCTTGCGATCGGCGCGCCTGCGACCCGCCTGCTGGACAATAACGCCTGCCACAGGCGTTAGGTCAGGCATTTCGATGCTCTCATGCCCTTCCTGCAGCGCCTTCAGCAGGTACTTGCCGCCGGCATAGATCAGCTGCCGGAAGATGTATCCATCCCCATGACGCGCCAGCACATAACAGCCGTCGGAAATGACGCCCTCCGGGTCGATAATAATGACACAGCCGTCCTTGAACTCCGGCGCCATGCTGTCACCGATTACCCGCAGGGCAAACGGTTCAGCGCCGCAACTTCCTTCCTGCATGGGAGGCACACCTGCTCTGTTAAGGGACGATGTTCACTATAAAGTCGATGACCCGAATATGCCAGCCGGGAAGCGGGGGCAACCCTCACTGGTTGCCGGCACCACACGTAGTTACCCAGTTAAATCCAATTTTGTCTCATAGGTGTAGACGCCTCATGCCGGGTAACTCCTGCCGTGACCATCGGCCGCAGGGACGATGCACAGGGATGTGCACGTGTCGCGTGAGGGCAGGATGCCCGGAGCGACTGCGGCCGGCGAGCGTACAGGGACGTATTCACCGCGTGTCACGGAAGGATTTACCCGGCATGAGGTTTTGTTACCTTACACCTTGAAGTAACCACGATACCATGCCACGAAGTGCGCGAGCCCGACCTCGATGGGCGTATCCGGCTGGTATCCCACATCCCTGACCAGATCGACCACATCGGCATAGGTATCCGGGACATCGCCCGGCTGCAGCGGCAGGAAATTCATCTGCGCCTTTCTGCCGAGACACCCCTCCAGCACCTCGATATAGCGTCTTAATTCGACCGGCTGGTTGTTGCCGATATTGTACAGCCGGTAGGGCGCCGAACTCGTAGCCGGGTCAGGCGCATCCCCACTCCACGCGGGATTGGGTTCCGGTATCTTGTCGAGGACTCGCATGACCCCTTCGACGACGTCATCGATATAGGTGAAATCGCGCCGGTGATTACCGTAGTTGAACACGTCAATGGGCTTTCCCTGCAGTATGTTCCTGGCAAACAGGGAATAGGACATATCCGGCCGGCCCCAGGGGCCGTACACCGTAAAGAAGCGCAGACCGGTTGCCGGCAAGCGGTAGAGATGGCTGTAGGTATGCGCCATCAATTCATTGGCTTTCTTGCTTGCGGCATACAGGCTGACGGGATGATCGACGTTGTCATGAATCGACAAGGGCATTTTGGTGTTCGCTCCATAAACGGAGCTGCTGGATGCGAACACGAGATGCCGGACCCCGTTGTGACGGCACCCTTCGAGGATGTTGACAAAACCCACGAGGTTGGTGTCCACATAGGCGTGCGGGTTGATCAGG
>JAHKKL010000176.1 GCA_020027635.1 Gammaproteobacteria bacterium | reverse complement strand
AGATGGAATCACCGCTCGAGGGCGTCATCACGGGCAGTGATGCCATGTTGCAGGTATGCCGGACGGTGGAGAAGGTCGCACCGACGGATGCCACGGTGCTGGTGTTGGGCGAGTCGGGTACCGGCAAGGAATTGCTGGCGAGATCCCTACATGGTCTCAGCAGCCGCCGGGACAGGCGTTTCGTAGCCATCAACTGCGCCGCTATCCCCGAGAACCTGCTCGAAAGCGAACTGTTCGGCTACGAGAAGGGCGCGTTCACCGGCGCCGCCAAACAGACCCCGGGCAAGATCGAAACAGCTTCGGGCGGCACCCTGTTCCTGGACGAGGTCGGCGATATGCCCGCGTCGTTGCAGGCCAAGCTGTTGCGTTTCCTGCAGGAACGCGTCGTCGAGCGAGTGGGCGGGCGCAAGGAAATTCCGGTCGATGTGCGCGTGATCTGCGCCACTCACAAGGATCTGCACGAGCTGATACGTACCGGCGGATTCCGGGATGATCTTTATTACCGGATCAGTGAATTATCGATCACGATCCCGTCGCTGCGCGATCGGGAAGGGGACGCGCTGCTACTGGCCCGGGTGTTTCTGGAACGGATCAGCAAGCAGCAGGGCAAGAAGGGCTACCGGTTCAGCAAGGATGCGCTGGCGGCCATCGAGAACTATGCCTGGCCGGGTAATGTTCGGGAGCTGGAGAACCGCGTGAAACGCGCCGTCATCATGGCTGAACACCAGCAGATCGGCGCGCGCGACCTGGAACTCGGCGGCAGCAGCCCGGAGGAACTGGCCACGTTCAATCTGCGCGAGATCCGCGACCGCACCGACCGCCAGGCGATCATGCGTGCCCTGAACCATGTCCGCGGCAAGGTGTCGCTGGCGGCGGACCTGTTGGGCATCAGCCGCCCCACCATGTACGACCTGCTGCGCAAGTTCGACATCAAGCCGAAGTGAATGTGTGAAAACCGGATAGCCACGGAATCCACGGAAGAACACGGAAAGATTAAAACGTAAAACTATAAATGTGAAAACATATAGATCTGCAATGTGGGCTGAGTGTAGCGAAGCCCAATAGCAGGGACGCAAAACTTCGCACTGTTGGGCTTCAACTTCGTTCAGCCCATCTATGCCTCTTCTTCACCCTAATGGGTTTGTAACTATTTTTCTGCGTTATTTTATTTATTTCTTATTTCCGTGTTCTTCCGTGGATTCCGTGGCCATTTGATTTTTTGTCAAACCTTCACTTCCCAATGGCGCCCTTCAGGTGCGCCAGGAACTCATCCACGCCGAGATACCCCACCAGCCGGTGGTCGGTCCGTTCCCGGCCGTCCGCCCCGAAGAACAGGATGGCGGGTGGCGCGAACAGCTTGAAGTGATTCAGCAGGGCGAGGTCCGCGGCGTCATTGGCGGTGACATCCGCCTGCAGCAGGCTAAAACCGGCAAGCGCCTCCTGGACCCGGCCGTCGGAGAACGTGTAGTCCTCCATCTTGATGCAGTACGTGCACCAGTCGGCGTAAAAATCCAGCATCACCGGCTTGCCCAGCCGGGCACTCTCCTTCAAGGCGGCGTTGAAATCTTCGATGCTCTTGATGCGCTGAAACGGCAGATTTTGCGATGCGTGCGTCCCGCCATCAGGGGCGGCATTGACCGTGGTAAGGTTACGCAATGGATTGAGCGGATCGCGTGCGCCGGTGGCGGCACCCAGCATCAGGATCACGCCATAGACGAGCATGGCGATACTCACACCCTTCCAGAATCGACGCCAGCCGGATGCGCCGGTCGTGACATGCTCGATCGCCCCCATATAGACGGCGGGGATGATCAATAGCAGGGCCCAGAGCACGAGCGTGACGGGGCCGGGCAGGATGCGCTCCAGCATCAGGATGGCAACACCCAGCAGGACGACCCCGAAGACAGCCTTGACGGTTACCATCCAGGCACCGGCCTTCGGCAGCAGCTTGCCGCCCGAGGTACAGATGACCAGCAGCGGGGCGCCCATGCCGTTGCCCAACGCGAACATGGCGAGCGCCCCAGTCAGGTAATCGCCCGTCTGGCTGCTGTAGATCAGGGCGCCGATCAGTACCGGTCCGGCGCAGGGGCCGACGATCAGGGCAGACAATATGCCCATCACGGCGACTCCGATAAGCGTTCCTCCCTTCTGACGATGGCTGGTATGGCTGAGTCTGGCCTGCCAGGAGGCGGGCAGCTGCAGATTGAAGAAACCGAACATGGAGAGTGCCAGCGTCACGAAGATCAGTGCGAACAGAGTGAGAATCCACGGGTTCTGGAAAAACGCCTGCACCCCGGCCCCGATCTGGGCGGAGATCACGCCGATGAAGGCGTAGGTCGCCGCCATGGCTTCAACATAGACCAGGGAAAGGGTGAAGGCCCTGGCCGTGGTGATGCTGGCTCCCTGTCCGACGATGATGCTGGAGAGGATCGGTATCATCGGGTACATGCAGGCGGTGAATGCGAGCAGTACGCCGGCGGCAAAGAAAGACAGCACGATCCAGCCCGCGCTGCCTTCCCGTAGAACGCGCGCGATGTCGTCCTGCCTTGAGGTGACGCCGAAGGCCGTGGGCGGGGCACCGGCCCGCACGCCGGCAGTCGCCGTGCCTTGGTCCGCATCAAGTATCGCCAGAGTAACAGGCAACGTCTTCTTGATAGGGGGATAACAGATACCGGCATCTGCGCAGCCCTGGTAGGCTAACTGCAGGGTGATATTCATGGCGTCTGGCGAGGTGCGTTTCAGCGGCACGCGCATCTCGGCTTCCTGGTGGAAGATCTGCACATCCCCGAAAAACTCGTCATGCTTCGTCTCCCCGGGTGGCAGCGTCGGAGCGCCGAGGACGACGCCATTACCCTCGGCCAGTTGGATCTTGAACTTGTCACGGTAAAGGTAATACCCGTCTGCGATGTCCCAGCGGACCAGCAGGAGATCGGGTCGTTCTGGCGTGACGCTGACCCGGAAAGCCTCATCCGCGTCCAGGAAATGTTCATCACCGGCAGCACCCAGTCCAAACTTCTCGCCTAGCGGCTTCAGCATGTCGATGGCGCCGGTGGCGCGGGCGGGCGACGGCTCTGGCAGAGTCAGTTCCGCCACCTGGGTGTGCGGTGGAAAGCACACGCCGATATCGGCGCAGCCCTGCGAAACCGCGGACAGACTCACGGTGGCTGGCGCATCGGGCGATCGGGTGAACGGGATGGAGACCACCGCCTGCTTGCGATATATCGTGAGCCTGCCAAAGAACTCGTCATCCTTGATTTCCCCGGCGGGAAGTACGACCTCTCCGAGTTCAATGCCGGGGGTATCGGTGCTGAAGCGGATGCGGTCACGGTACAGGTAATACCCGTCGGCGATATCCCAGGTGACCCGCAGCGTTGCAGGGTCAACGATGTCGGCCGAAAAGCGGAAGGCCTGGTCCGGTGTCAACAGATCCTGCTCCAGTGAGTCGAGCGCAAAGGCGGCGGGCATAATCAGCACGAGCAGGACGGCAAGCAGTTTCAGATAACTCATGGTATTCATTCGAGTGAGGTTTTTATCCATGCGAGATATTCTGGCAGGCCCTGGTCAAGTGAGACTGCGATGATCTCGGGAAGTTCGTAGGGATGCAGGCCGAGGATCCTGTCCTGCAGGCGCAGGTAAGCCGCCGCGGTCGTTTTGATGATCAGCAGCAGCTCCGTGGCGGTTTCGATGGCGCCTTTCCAGCGGTAGACCGACGTGATGCCCGGGACGATATTAACGCAGGCGGCCAGTCGTTCTGCAACCAGTGCCGATGCGATCTGCCGCGCCGTGGCTTCATCCGGCACGGTGCAAAGTACGATCTGCAGGTCATTCGTCATGTCCGGAATATACCTGACGGATGCGAATAACGTGAAAGGTAAATGCGGGACGCAAAAAATGAATAGCCACGGGTCGCTTCCGGCTTCCTGCCTCACACGACACTTGTACATCCCTATATTTCGAATCCACGGAAGAACACGGAAAAAATTTAAATCACCGCAAAGACGCGAAGTACGCAGAGAAAAATAATTAATATGAAATCAGCAGGGATAATGCATTTGCCATTGAATATTGATGGTCATCCCTGGTTTCACGGCAGAAGTTTTTGTAGGTATGAACTAATCACAACGAAGCCTAACTTACGCAACTGGTTTTTACATTTATCATTTTTCACGTTTTTATATTTCCGTGTTCTTCCGTGGATTCCGTGGCCATTAATCGCTCTTGGTGATTTCCCCTTTCGCGGCGATTCGGTTATGGTGCGCGCATGATGCCCTCCCCGGTGTTGTTTCTGCTGTTTCTGGCGATCCCCCTGCTGGAAATCTATTCCCTGATTCTGGTCGGCAGCTGGATCGGCGCCTTGCCGACCTTGCTGCTGGTGATTTTGACGGCGGTCGTGGGTGCGGCACTGGCGCGTCATCAGGGGCTTGCGACCTTGCAGCGCTTGCAGGTGATGCTTTCGCGCGGCGAGCTGCCGGCCATCGAATTGCTCGAAGGGGTGATTCTGCTGGTCGGTGCCTTTTTGCTGTTAATCCCCGGATTCATCACCGACCTGGCGGGTTTCGTCTGCCTGTTCCCCGCCTCGCGACGGGCGATGGCGTCATGGGCCCTGCGGCATATAAACACCGGGGCGCCACCCCCTGCCGACTCCACTGCCTCCTCTTCAGGCCGGGAGGGCCGCACGCTGGAAGGGGAATTCCACCGTGAGGATGACTGAGAGCCTGTGAAAATATCGCCAGCCTGCTGCGGACGCCGCTTTGCGGCTGCGGCGGCGTTGCGCTACGCGAAAACTTCGGTCATTTGGCTCGCC
>JAHKKL010000017.1 GCA_020027635.1 Gammaproteobacteria bacterium | reverse complement strand
GTTGACCGACCCGTAGCGCTTACTGATGGTACGGGCGGCTGAGTTCATGCACGGCCTCGACCAGCACGCCAGCGTGTTCCGGATCGACATCCGGGTTGATGCCGTGCCCGAGGTTGAAAACATGCCCGGAACCCGGGCCGAACTGGGCCAGCACCCCGGCGACCCGTTCGCGGATGACGGCCGACGCGGCGTAGAGCACGGCCGGGTCGAGATTGCCCTGCAACGCGACCCGGTCGCCCACGCGCTTGCGCGCCAGCGCCAGGTCGGTCGACCAGTCGATGCCGAGGGCGTCCGCGCCGGTGTCGGCCATCGCCTCCAGCCACTGGCAGCCGCCCTTGGTGAACAGGATGACCGGGACCTTTTCTCCGTCATGTTCCCGTGTCAGGCCGGCGACGATGCGCCGCATGTACTCAAGCGAGAAGCCGGCATAGTCGCCGGGGGTCAGTACGCCGCCCCAGGTGTCGAAGATCATGACCGCCTGCGCGCCGGCGGCGATCTGGGCGTTCAGGTAGTCGATCACCGCATCCGCCAGCTTGGCCAGCATCCGGTGCAGCAGCGCCGGCTCGTTGTACAGCATGCCCTTGACGCGCGAGAAACTCTTGGTCGAGCCGCCCTCGACCATGTAGGTGGCGAGCGTCCAGGGGCTGCCGGAGAAGCCGATCAGCGGCACCCGGCCGTCGAGTTCCCGGCGGATCAGGCGAACGGCGTCGATCACGTAACGCAGTTCCGTTTCCGGGTCGGGATTCCCCAGCGCCTCCACGTCGGCCGCGGTGCGCACCGGTTTGTGAAAGCGCGGGCCTTCGCCCTCCTCGAAATAAAGTCCCAGGCCCATGGCATCCGGGATGGTGAGGATGTCGGAGAACAGGATGGCGGCATCGAGCGGGTAGCGCTCGATCGGCTGCAGGGTGACCTCGCAGGCCAGCTCCGGGTTGGTGCACAGGTCCATGAAACTGCCGGCGCGTTTGCGCGTCTCACGGTATTCTGGCAGGTAGCGGCCCGCCTGGCGCATCATCCAGATCGGCGTGACATCGACGGGCTGGCGCAGCAGGGCACGGATCAGGCGGTCGTTTTTCAATTTGGGCATGTTATCCCCAGCGTTGCATAAATTCCCTCTCTCTGGAGGGTGTCGCAAAAGGCGTTCTTAATCTCGTAGGGTGCGCCATGCGCACCATGAATCAAACGTTTGCATGTTCTCACTGGTGCGCACGGCGCACCCTACATTGTTATACAACTGCCTTCTCTGGGAGAGGGGGTGTATTTTTCTAGCTTTTACCGCGGCAGCTCGGATGAGCCCATCAAAAACTCATCGATGGCCCGCGCGCATTGCCGCCCCTCGCGGATGGCCCAGACCACCAGCGACTGGCCGCGGCGCATGTCGCCGGCGGCGAACACCTTGGGCAGTGATGTCTGGTAGCGGTCGGTGTCGGCCTGTACATTGCCGCGCGTATCCAGCGCCACACCCAGTTCCTGCAGCATGCCTTCGCGAACGGGGTGGATAAAGCCCATGGCGAGCAGCACCAGGTCGGTCTTGAGCCGGAACTCGCTGCCGGGAACCTCCTCCATGTTCCAGCGGCCGTGTTCATCCCGTTTCCAGTTCAGCCGCACGCAGTTGATGGCGGTGACCGCGCCGTTTCTGCCCTCGATGGATTGGGTGGCGACGGCCCAATCGCGTTGGGCGCCTTCCTCCTGGGAACTCGAGGTGCGCAGCTTGTTGGGCCAGTCGGGCCAGGTCAGCCCCTTGTCTTCCTTCTCCGGCGGACGGGGCAGGATCTCCAGCTGGGTTACGGAAAGCGCGCCCTGGCGGAACGAGGTGCCGATGCAGTCGGAGCCGGTGTCGCCGCCGCCGATTACGACGACATGCTTGTCCGCGGCGCTTATCGCCCGCGCCGGATCGATCTCGTCGCCCGCATTGCGCCGGTTCTGCTGCGGCAGGAAGGTCATGGCGAAATGGACGCCATCGAGCTCCCTGCCGGGAATTTCCAGGGCGCGCGGCTGTTCGGCGCCGCCGGCGAGCGCCACCGCATCGAACTCCTCCAGCAGTTTCCGGGTCGGCAGGGTGACGCCGATGTGCACGTTGGTATGGAAGGCCACGCCCTCGGCAAGCATCTGCGCGATGCGCCGGTCGATGGCGAGCTTTTCCATCTTGAAGTCGGGGATGCCGTAGCGCAGCAGCCCGCCGATGCGGTCCTGTTTTTCGAACACCGCGACTTCGTGACCGACGCGCGCGAGCTGCTGGGCGCAGGCCAGCCCCGCCGGACCGGACCCGACGATGGCGACGCGCCTGCCGGTCCTGTGCCTGGCGGGCTGCGGGCTTATCCAGTTGTTCTCCCAGCCCTTGTCGATGATGGCGCATTCGATGGTCTTGATCGTCACCGGCTTGTCATCGATGTTCAGGGTGCAGGCGGCCTCGCACGGCGCCGGGCAGATGCGGCCGGTGAATTCCGGGAAGTTGTTGGTCGAATGCAGCACCGCGAGGGCTTCCCGCCATTCCCCCCGGTAGACCAGGTCATTCCAGTCCGGAATGAGGTTGTTGACCGGACAGCCCTGGTGGCAGAAAGGTATGCCGCAGTCCATGCAGCGGGCGCCCTGACGGCTGGCTTCCTTTTCATCCAGCGGGATGAGGAATTCCCGGTAATGGTTCACCCGGTCGGCGGGTGGGGCGTACGAGCGGTCAACCCGTTCGAATTCCATGAAACCGGTGGGTTTGCCCATGTTCAATGCCCCCCGCCGGCGGCCTGTGCCGCCGTCACCTTGGCTCCCTGCATTTCCTGCAGGGCGCGCCGGTAATCGACCGGCATCACCTTGACGAATTTCGGCAGATAGTTGCTCCAGTTGTCCAGGATCTTCCGGCCGCGCGTGCTGGCGGTGTAATGCACATGCCGTTCGATCAGTTGCCGCAGACGCCAGGCGTCATGACGGGTCATGTCATGGCGGATGTCGACCAGTCCATGCGTTTCCAGGTCGCCGCCCTGGTGATCGAGCTGTTCCAGGGCATCGTCCTCGGCGGTAATGGGTTCGAGTTCAACCATGGACAGATTGCAGCGCTGCTCGAAGTCGCCGCGCTCGTCCAGGACGTAGGCGATGCCGCCGCTCATGCCGGCGGCGAAGTTGCGTCCGGAATCGCCGAGTACGACGACGATGCCCCCGGTCATGTATTCACAGCCGTGGTCACCGACGCCTTCGACCACCGCCGTGGCACCCGAGTTGCGCACCGCGAAGCGTTCACCGGCCACGCCGCGGAAATAGCACTCTCCGCTGATGGCGCCATAGAGGACGGTGTTGCCGACGATGATGTTTTCCTCGGCGAGGATCGAGGCCTCCGCGGGCGGATAAACCACCAGGCGGCCGCCGCTCAGTCCCTTGCCGACGTAGTCGTTGCCCTCGCCGATGAGCTCGATGCAGACGCCGTGCGCGACGAAGGCGCCGAAGCTCTGGCCGGCCGTCCCGCGCAGGGTGATGCTGATGGTGTCCTCGGGCAGACCCGCATGGCCGTAGCGGCGCGCGACTTCCCCGGAGAGCATGGTGCCGACGGTCCGGTTGGTATTGCACACCGGCAGCTCGATGCGCACCGGCGTGCCGTTTTCCAGCGCCGGCCGCGCCAGCCGGATCAGTTCGTTGTCGAGCGCCATGTCCAGACCGTGGTCCTGGGTTTCGCAGTGGTGGATGGCGGTGCCGGGCGCGGCGGCCGGTTTGTGCAGGATGCGCGAGTAGTCGAGACCGCGCGCCTTCCAGTGATCGATAGCATGGCGCATGTTGAGGTGCTGGGACTGGCCGATCATGTCGTCGAACTTCCGGTAGCCGAGTTTCGCCATCAGTTCGCGGATCTCCTCCGCGACGAAAAAGAAGTAATTCACCACGTGTTCCGGTTTTCCGGTAAAGCGCTTGCGCAGCACCGGGTCCTGGGTGGCGACGCCGACCGGGCAGGTGTTGAGGTGACACTTGCGCATCATGATGCAGCCTTCCACGATCAGCGGCGCGGTCGCGAAACCGAATTCATCCGCGCCGAGCAGGGCGCCCACGACCACATCGCGCCCGGTGCGCATGCCGCCGTCGACCTGTACCGCGATGCGCCCGCGCAGGTTGTTTAACACCAGCGTCTGGTGGGTTTCGGCGAGCCCGATCTCCCAGGGCAAGCCGGCATGTTTGATCGAGGTGAGCGGGCTCGCGCCGGTGCCCCCGTCATGCCCGGCGATGGTGACATGGTCGGCGTGCGCCTTGGCCACACCCGCGGCGACCGTGCCTACGCCTACCTCGGAGACCAGCTTGACGCTGATGTCGGCCTTCGGGTTGGCGTTTTTCAGGTCATGAATCAGCTGTTTCAGGTCCTCGATGGAATAGATGTCGTGATGCGGCGGCGGCGAGATGAGGCCGACACCCGGCGTCGAATGGCGCACCTCGGCGATGGTGGCATCCACCTTGTGTCCGGGCAGCTGGCCGCCTTCACCGGGTTTTGCGCCCTGCGCGATCTTGATCTGGATGACGTCGGAGTTGACCAGGTACTCGGTGGTCACGCCAAAGCGTCCGGAGGCCACCTGCTTGATGGCCGAGCGCTTGGAATCGCCGTTCTCCATGGGTCTGAATCGTTCCGGCTGCTCGCCGCCCTCGCCGGTGTTGGATTTGCCGCCGATGCGGTTCATGGCGATGGCGAGCGTCGTATGCGCCTCGTAGGAGATGGAGCCGAAGGACATCGCGCCGGTCGCGAAACGCTTGACGATATCCTTCGCGGGTTCCACTTCCTCGAGCTGCACCGGCTGGTCCGCGAAATTGAACTCAAACAGGCCGCGCAGGGTCAGCAGGCGTTCGTTCTGCTCATTGACGAGCTGGGCGAACTCGCGATAGGTCCTGGCGTCATTGGCGCGGGTCGCATGCTGCAGCTTGGCGATGGTGTCCGGCGTCCACATGTGGTCCTCGCCGCGCAGACGGAAGGCGTAATCGCCGCCCACATCGAGCTTGTCACGATAGATCGGCGCATCGCCGTAGGCATCCCGGTGCCAGCGCACCGTTTCCTCGGCGATCTCCCTGATGCCCGCGCCCTCGATGACCGTCGCCGTACCGGTGAAATACCTGTCCACGAACTCGCTTGCCAGGCCGACGGCATCGAAGATCTGCGCCCCGCAATATGACTGGTAGGTGGAGATGCCCATTTTGGACATGACCTTGAGCAGTCCCTTGCCGACGGATTTGATGTAGCGCTTGCGCAGCTCCTCGTCGCTGAGGTTGTCCGGCAGCCGCTCGCGCAGCGAGGCCAGCGTTTCAAACGCGAGGTAGGGGTTGATGGCCTCGGCGCCGTAGCCGGCCAGCGTCGCGAAATGATGCACCTCGCGCGCCGCGCCGGTTTCGACGACCAGTCCCGAGGCCGTTCGCAGGCCGGTGCGCACCAGATGATGATGTACCCCGGCCGTGGCCAGCAGGGCGGGGATGGCGATATGGTCCACGTCGGCGGCGCGATCGGAGAGTATGAGGATATTGTAGCCAGCGCGGACTGCCTGTTCGGCCTGCTGGCACAGTCCGTCAACGGCGGTTTCCATGCCATCCGCGCCCTGTACGGCCGGGTAGCAGATATCGAGCGTGCGGGTGCGGAAGGCGCCCGCCGTATGGTCCTCGATGTGGCGGATGCGCTCGATGTCGGTGTTGGTCAGGATGGGCTGACTCACTTCGAGGCGCCTATGTTCGCCGGCGGATTCGTGACCCAGCAGGTTGGGCCTTGGGCCGATCAGCGACACCAGCGACATCACCAGTTCCTCGCGTATCGAATCGATCGGCGGGTTGGTGACCTGGGCAAAATTCTGCTTGAAGTAATTCGCCAGGGGTTTGGGTTTCCTCGACAGCACCGCGATCGGGTTGTCCGCGCCCATGGAGCCGATCGCCTCCTGGCCGGTGACCGCCATCGGTGTCATCAGAAACCGGATGTCTTCCTGGGTGTACCCGAAGGACTGTTGCTGGTCGAGCAGGGTGGCCGGTTCCGGCGCCATCGGGCTGACCTCGCCCGGCAGGTTCTTCAGGCGGATCTGGGTCTTGTCGAGCCAGTCCTGGTAGGCGTAGCGCCCGGCAAGCTCGGCTTTCAGTTCGCCGTCGTCGATGATGCGTCCCTGCTCCAGGTCAATGAGGAACATCTTGCCGGGTTGCAGGCGCCATTTCTTGACGATTCGCTCCTGCGGAATATCGAGCACACCCATCTCCGAGGCCATAACCACCAGGTCGTCGTCAGTGATCAGGTAACGGGCCGGGCGCAGACCGTTGCGGTCCAGGGTCGCGCCTATCTGGCGTCCGTCGGTGAAGGCAACCGCCGCCGGGCCGTCCCACGGTTCCATGAGCGCGGCATGGTACTCGTAAAAGGCGCGTCGCTTCTCATCCATCAAGGGGTTGCCGGCCCAGGCTTCCGGGATCAGCATCATCATGGCGTGGGAGAGCGTATAGCCGCCGGTAACCAGCAGTTCCAGGGCATTGTCGAAGCAGGCCGAATCCGACTGCCCCTCGGCGATCAACGGCCAGAGTTTCTGCAGGTCGTCACCGAACAGTTTCGAACGCAGGGACTGACGGCGCGCGTGCATCCAGTTGATGTTGCCGCGCAGGGTGTTGATCTCGCCGTTGTGCGCGATCATGCGGAACGGATGCGCCAGGTCCCAGGAGGGGAAGGTATTGGTCGAGAAACGCTGGTGCACCAGGGCCAGTGCCGAGCTCATGTTTTCATCGCGCAGGTCCGCGTAGTAGCGGTTCACCTGGTTAGCCAGCAGCATGCCCTTGTAGCACAGCGTGCGGGATGACAGGGAGGGCATATAAAAGCCTTCCCCGCCCTCGAGGCTCGAGTCACGCACCTCGTTTTCCACCTGTTTGCGAATCACGAAAAGCTTGCGTTCGAAATCATCTCCCGCGGCGACGCTCGTGCCACGACCGATGAATACCTGGCGCACGAACGGTTCGACCCGCCTGACGCTTTCACCCAGGCAGCCGTTGTCGGTGGGGACATCGCGCCAGCCAAGCAGGGTCTGGCCTTCGGCGTTGATGTAACGGGTGATGATCTCCTCGCACTGCCAGCGCGTGGTCTCTTTGCGCGGCAGAAACAGCATGCCGACCCCGTAGTCTCCGGCTGAGGGCAGCGATATCCCGAGGGCCGTACATTCCTTGCGCAGGAATGCATCCGGAATCTGCATCAGGATGCCAGCACCATCACCAGCCAGCGGATCCGCACCGACCGCGCCGCGATGGGTCAGATTCTCCAAGATTCGCAGGCCCTGGTGGATGATGGCGTGACTTTTCTTCCCCTTGACGTTGGCGATAAACCCGACGCCGCAGGCATCATGCTCGTTGGCGGGGTCGTAGAGGCCTTGTCGGGGTGGCAACGTGCCGTGCTTCATTGGCAATACCCTGTTGTTGTGCGCTTTCCGTCCTTCGCAGTTACGCGAGGACGCTGCGAAGAAAAGCCGCTATTACAATGCGTTACAATTTATATCCGGTATTGGCATGCGGACGGCGGCAGCGCATCAACCCGCGGCCAAAAGGCCAAGTAGTATAGCGCCGCAAGACCTGGTGTTCAATTTGCGACCACGGGCTTTTCCTTATCCACAACAGGGATATGCAATGCCGCCGTGCGCGCCGACTAGGTTTGCGCCTGCACGAAGACGACAAGATAGCCGCGTTTGAGCTGTTCATCGCGGATCCGGATCAGGGCCGCTTCGGCTTCCTCACGATCCGCATAGTGCTCGCGCAGGACGCGACCCGCGGCCCCCTGATATCCCCACTCCCGTATCAGGGTCCAGCCCTCGAGCAGGTCCTCCTGCAGGTGCAGGTGATAGAAACGCGGCGGATGCTCACCCTGCGGTGGAATTTGCATGTAGATGCGCACTGGGAATCGCCGATCGGGATGAAATATTATGAAAATGTAACGCAGACAACATCACATCGTATATCAGGGTAAATCATGTACGGACAGCACTTAGCAGTGGTTCGAGGAATCATGGCTGATTAACAAAGTGTAATCTCGCAAAAATTCGTGTCTCAACGAGCAACGTCCGGACACGGAAAACGAAACCTATATGCCTGGATTGAAGGTGCGTTCGTATTCCGCAATCGCGTAACGATCCGTCATGCCGGCGATATAGTCTGCCACGACCCGTGCCCGTCCGTCCTTTCCGTGTTGCTCCTCTTTCCTGGCCGCTTGCTGCTGGACATCCGGCGGCAGCAGGCGGGGGTCTTCAATAAAGGCGGTGAACAAGGCGGTAATGGTTCGTGCCGCCTTGGCCGTCATGCGATGTACCCGGTAGTGGCGGTAGAGTCTGGTGCGCAGGAATCGCTTGAGCTCCAGATTCTGTTCACGCATGCCGTCGCTGAAGGCGATCAGCGGCTTGCCATGCTTGCGTACCGCATCGATGTTGGCGGGCGCCACCTCCTCGAGGTGGCGGGTGCTGGTTTCAATCAGATCAACCACCTGGCGGTTGATGATGCGCCGCACCACTTCATGGATTGTGCGACGCGCGGACAATGCCGGGTAACTTATACGCACCTCCCCGTATTGTTCACGGAACAGGGCGACCTCGCTCAGCTCATCCACCGTGATCAGTCCGGAACGCAGTCCGTCATCGACATCATGACTGTTATAGGCGATTTCATCGGCCAGGTTGGTCAACTGGGCTTCCAGCGATGGCTGCCCCGATTCCAGAAAGCGGCGACCCAGCTCGCCAAGGGTTTCGGCATTCCTGCGCGAGCAGTGCTTGAGGATGCCTTCGCGGCTCTCGAAGGTAAGGTTCAAGCCGGGAAATGCGGCATAACGCTCTTCCAGTTCATCGACCACACGCAGGGATTGCAGATTGTGTTCAAAACCACCGAAATCCTGCATACAGGCATTCAGGGCGTCCTGACCCGCATGGCCGAACGGTGTGTGGCCAAGGTCATGGGCGAGGGCGATACTTTCGGTGAGATCTTCATTAAGCCTGAGCGCGCGCGCCATCGAACGGGCAATCTGGGCAACCTCGATGGAATGCGTCAGCCGGGTGCGGAACAGGTCGCCTTCATGGTTGACGAACACCTGGGTTTTGTATTCCAGGCGGCGGAAGGCGGCGGAGTGAATGATACGGTCGCGGTCGCGCTGGTACTCGCTGCGGTAAGCCGGCTCGGGCTCGGAATACCGGCGGCCTTTGCTGCAGGCGCTCGTGGCTGCATAGGGTGCGAGCATACCGTCGTGGGTTGTGACGGGATCGCTGCTCACGGACTTCAGGCGGCGCGAGTCAATGTTTGACTCAGCAGGGCTGAGCTGAAATCGCCAGTTACCACTGCGGTACCGATCGCCTTGAGCAGGACGAGCCGCAGTCCACCGTCCAACACCTTCTTGTCGATGGCCATGAGTTCCATGAACCGCGCCTCGTCCATTCCCGCCGGCGGAGACGTCGGCAGGCCGGCGCATTGCAGCAAGTTCTCGATTCGCGCAACATCCGATCTCGGTAGCCACTGGTGGCGCGCCGACAGGTCGGCCGCCATCAGCATGCCGGCGGCTACGGCCTCGCCATGCAGCCAGTTGCCATAGCCGGTGCCGGTTTCGATGGCGTGACCAAAAGTATGACCCAGGTTGAGCAAGGCACGCTGCCCGCTTTCGCGTTCATCGGCGGCGACGATTTCTGCCTTGATTGTGCAGGATTTCTCTATGGCATAGGCGAGGGAAAGTTTGTCGCGCGCCTTGAGCTGCTCGATGTTCTGTTCAATCCAGGTAAAGAATCTGGCATCATGGATCAGCCCGTATTTGATGACCTCGGCGAAGCCGGCAGCCAGCTGCCGCTGATCAAGGGTATCCAGTGTGTCGGTGTCGATCACTACACAGCCGGGTTGATGGAAGGCACCGATCATATTTTTTCCCAACGGATGATTGACCCCCGTTTTACCGCCTACCGACGAATCGACCTGTGCCAATAGGGTGGTTGGTAGCTGTAAAAAGGCCACACCCCGCTGATAGCAGGCGGCAGCAAAGCCGGTAATATCACCAACCACCCCGCCGCCCAGGGCGACGAGCGTGCAGCGTCGGTTGAAACGATGCTCCAACAGACTGGTAAAGACTGAATTCAGGGTATCGATATTCTTGTACTGCTCTCCATCGGGAAGGATGACGGAGGCCAGATCGAAGCCGTTGAGCACCCCCCTTATGGTGTCAAGATAGAGCGGCGCAATGGTTTCGTTAGTGACCACCAATACCTGCCTGCCCCTGATATGGTCGGTAATGAGCTCGGGCTTTCGCAGCAATCCCTCTCCGATGTGAATGGGGTAGCTGCGCACACCGAGGTTGACTGCCAGTGTTTTCATCGGCTGATTGTCAGATCTGCATCAAAAAAACAGCATATAGGATAATGGATCCACAGGGCAAAAAATCGCCGGGTCGGCCGCTTATCTCAGTTTGAGCTTGCGTATGATCTGATTGACGACTGCCATGACACGTTTGCCATCCGTGTCGATCACCAAGTCCGCGATCTCGCGGTAGAGGGGGTCGCGCACCTGCATAAGATCCTCCAGGCGCTGGCGCGGATTATCGGTTTGCAGTAGAGGCCGGTTGCGGTCGTGTTCGGTGCGCGTGAGTTGCTGGTCTACGGAGGCATGCAGGTATATCACCAGACCTCGTTCAGCGAGGTGTTCGCGGTTATCCGCATCCAGAATGGCCCCGCCGCCGGTGGCGAGGACGATATTCGGCAGGGAGGTCAGTTCATCGATGATGAGCCGTTCGCGCTTGCGGAATCCTTGCTCGCCTTCCAGTTCGAAAATCAGCGGGATATCGACGCCGGTACGATTCTCGATTTCACGGTCGCTGTCATAAAAGGCCAGCCTGAGTTGTCGGGACAGCTGCCGACCAATGGTGGATTTTCCAGCCCCCATGGGGCCCGTCAGAAACAAACTGCCCGGCGTTTTCATGCCGGGCAGGTATGCCAGAAAGTAAGTTCGCTGGCAAGCGCCAGGAACGCCTGGGATCAGAGGCGGAAGTTTTCCTTGACGATCTTCGGCGTGATGAAGATAAGCAATTCGGACTTGTCATCGGATTTCCGGGTTGTCTTGAACAGCCAGTCAACCATCGGGAGTTCCCCGAAGAACGGCACCCGGTCCGTTTCATCCAGTCTATCCCGTTCGTAGATGCCGCCGAGCACCAGGGTTTCACCATTGTCCACCAGCACCTGGGTAGCCACTTCTTTGGTATCAATGCTGGGAACCCCGTTGAAGACCCGGCCAACGTTGTCCTTGGTGACGTCGAGATCCATGATGATGCGGTCATCCGGCGTGATTTGCGGCGTGACTTTCAGGCTGAGGACGGCATCCTTGAAGGAGACGCTGGTGGCGCCGCTGGATGATGCCTCCTGATAGGGTATTTGGGTACCTGACTGGATGAAGGCTTGCTTCTGGTTGGAAGTCAGCACCCGGGGACTGGAAATGACTTCACCCCGCCCTTCCGCCTCCATGGCATTGAGTTCCAGTTGCAGCAGGTGGTTGCCCAGCTTGCCGATGGCAAGGCCGATGGAGCCGGTCGGGTTGTTAACCCCGAGATCGGTGATCAGGCCGGTGATACCGCTGCCCGCCGGTACTTCAAACGGCGTGGTTGGGGTGGTAATTAGGTCACCCGGCTGTTTACCGCCAACTACCAGCGTGTCACCATTGACGGTAGTCGACTTGCTATAGCCAAATTTTACACCCAAATCCCGCGCAAAAGTATCGGTGGCGATCACGATGCGTGATTCGATCAGCACCTGCCTCACGGGGATATCCAGATGCGCAACTAGCTTGCGGATATCAGCGAGCTTGCTGGCGATATCCTGGACCAGGAGCGTATTGGTCCGCTCATCGATTGTTACCGTGCCGCGATCGGAGAGCAGCGAGGTATCGGAACTCTTCAACAGCTTGGCGATATCAGCGGCCTTGGCATAATTGATCTGTATGAATTCGGAGTAAAGTGGCTCCAGATCCTTGATCTGCTTCTGAGATTCGAGCTCGAGCTTTTCACGGGCAGCAATTTCCTCGCTGGGAGCAATCAACATGACGTTGCCGGTTTGACGCATCGCGAGACCCTTGGTTTTCAGGATGAGGTCAAGGGCCTGGTCCCAGGGGACATTCTTGAGACGCAGCGTCAGGCTGCCCTTGACCGTGTCACTGACCACGATGTTGATTCCGGTGAAGTCCGCGATGAGCTGCAGAACGGAACGCACCTCGATGTCCTGGAAATTAAGGGACAAGCGCTCGCCTTTGTAGCCGAATTCATCCTTCTTGCGCTCTTCCACCTCTTCCTTGGTAATTGCCTTGACCTCGATGGTGAATTCGTCATTGGACTGATAGGCGAGGTAGTCGTACTCGCCCATGGGCGTAATAACCATGTGCACATTTTCACCCTTGGTGAAGGTGTCGATGGTCTTTACGGGCGTGGCAAAGTCCAAAACGTCCAGACGCCGTTCCAGTTCACCTGGCAGTACGGCACGATAGAAGTCAACGACCACATTGCCGCCTTCCTGTTGAATGTCCACCGGTATGGAGGGATCGGAGAGACTTACTATTACACGGCCCTCACCATGCTCGCCACGCCGGAAGTCGACATTCTTGATCTGGGGATGTGGACCACCCTTGGCGGCGGTTACAGCAGCGCTGGCGACGCTTTCTTCCTTGCCACCACCCTGAATAGTCAGTACGACCTTGTTGCCTTCGGCGTGGGCCTCGTAGGGCACCATCTCAACGAGGTTAACGACGACGCGGGTGCGCCCCTGTGCCTCGATAGCGGTCATGCTGTCTGCCATACCGATGCCGATAGTCTGGGTACGTTGGGCGAGTTCATTCTTTGTGGAGGGAAAATCCATCGCTATGCGCGCCGGATTGTCGATGGTGAAGCTCAACGGCGAAGTTGCGGTATTGCTCAGCGTCAGGATGATCTGCGCCTTGTTGCCCGGAAGACCGCCAAATTCGACGGATTTCAGCGAGTTTGTTGCGATTTGCTCGCCTGCATAGGCGCTTGCAAGGCTGCCGCCGAGCAGTACGGAGCCCGTAAGCAGCAGGAGACCCCGGCCGCGCCTGGCCAATCTTCTCGTGATGCCGATTAGTTGTGCTACGTGTGCCACTTGTCTGCGAGTGCTATTTCCGGTCATTGCGGTTCCCCCGTGGGATTATTCGCTGATTGCAATAGAAGCCTGGCGTTCCATCCAGCCTCCGAGTCCATCAGGAATGATTTCCGTGAGTTCAACTTCAAATTCTGTAACCCGTGTAATCTTGCCGTGATTCTGC
>JAHKKL010000175.1 GCA_020027635.1 Gammaproteobacteria bacterium | reverse complement strand
CATCCCGGTGTGCCGGTGGAAGAATTTGCCCGCGCGATTCAGCTCTTTGAGCCGGATGGGGCGCATTACAGCGGCGCCGATGCGGCATTCAGGGTGCTGACCCGGGCACCCGGCAGGGCTACGGGCCTGTGGCTGTATCGCCGTCTGCCGGGATATGCGCGACTGGCGGAAGCCATCTATACCCTGGTCGCACACCACCGCGAGGCAGCTTACCGCTGGTCGCGGCTGCTGTGGGGACCGGAACGCTACCCCCCGACGTTCCACCTCGTGAGTTGGTTGTTCCTGCGCCTGCTGGGTCTGACATTCCTCGTGGCGTTCGTATCGATTGGCAACCAGATAATCGGGCTGGTCGGCGCCAACGGCATCCTGCCGCTGTCAGACTATCTGGCCACGGTGGCGGCAGAGCACGGCCCGTGGCGCTACTGGTTCGCACCCACGCTGTTCTGGATCAACAGCTCCGACACGGCGCTATTGTCGGCTTGCCTCGTCGGTGCCGCAGCCTCGGGACTCGTAGTGCTGAACGTGCTGACGCGGTACATGCTGGCGCTGGCGTTCGTGCTGCACCTGTCGCTGTGGGTTGCGATGCCCGTCTTTGGCCACATCCAGCCCGACGCCCTGATCCTCGAGGTGGGACTGCTCGCGATCTTCCTCGCGGCAGGTTCGCGCGTCCTCATCTGGCTGTTCCGCTGGCTGCTGTTCCGTTTCATGCTGTGTTCCGGCCTGGTCAAGCTGCTCACGCACGATCCGAGCTGGACGCAGCTCACGGCACTCAACTTCCATTACGAAACGCAACCCCTGCCAACACCGCTGGCCTGGTACGCGCACCTGTTGCCGGATTGGTTCCAGCATCTCTCGGTGTTGTCGATGTTCGGGATCGAACTGGTGCTGCCCTGGCTGATTTTCATGCCGCGGCGACTGCGTTTCGTGGCAGCCTGGGGTTTTCTCGTCCTGCAGATCGCCATTACCCTGACCGGAAACTTCTACTTCCTGAACCTGCTCACGATGTTCCTGTGCCTGTTCCTGTTCGATGACCAGGCGGTGGCCAGGCTGCTGCCGGCTCGACTTGCTGCACGCCTGCATTACCGCCTGCCCGAGGCGAGCCGGTTGGCGACGGCGGCGGCGACCGCGCTGGCAAGCGTCGTGGTAGCGGTCAACCTGGCCGTTATCTGGCAGCGCATCGACCAGCGGCCGCTACCCGGACCACTGGACGCCCTCGTCGCGACGACATCGCGTTACGGCATCACCAACTTCTACGGGTTCTTCGGCGTGATGAATACCGTGCGGCGCGAAATCCTCGTGGAGGGCTCACTGGACGGTGAGCACTGGCGCGCCTATGAGTTCCGCTACAAACCCGGCGACGTATCCCGCTGCCCGCGGTGGAGCATCCCGTATCATCCGCGCCTCGACTGGACGATGTGGTTCGCCGCCGGCGAATCCCCCTACCGCAACCCCTGGTTCGGCGACCTGCTGTACCGGCTGCTGCAAGGCGCTCCCCCGGTGCTGGCACTGCTCGCCGATAACCCTTTCCCGGGGCAGCCCCCCAGCTGGGTGCGTGGCACGCTCTATCATTACCGCTTCACCACCCCCGCGGAACGGGCCGCCACGGGTGACTGCTGGGTACGCGAGCGCCTGGGTCCCTACGTCCCGCCGCTGAGCCTGCAGAGCTGGGAATCTCGGTGAGGCAAGAAGGTGTGTTATCAGCTGGAAACACCTTGCAACTTAACGCCCGCTTTCCGGTGATGACTTGCCGTTGCCGGGGAGTCGTTGATGGCGGTGTATCGGCCGTATACGGAAATTTAGCGCGCTCTTCTATTCGAATCGGCTAATTGGCGGGATACGGTAGAGTAAGGATGTGGCGCGGTGGCCTAAGGTTACAGCCTATCTGTTGCCGCCCCTTTCGTTCTGGCGGTGCCTCAATAGCCGTACCATCACTCCGTTTCCACATCCTCCTCATCGAACCGGACATCCAGGTTCAGGTGGCTATCGGCAGCCATCGGACCCAAAGCGGAAGTTTGGCTATTTATGATATTCACCGCTCCAAAAATAGGGGTTAGATCCGAATGGCGCTTACTTAAGGGGTGTCGTCCCTGATTGATTCCCAATTGGCCACGGAAGCACACGGAAAAACACGGAATATACACTATCAATATCTGTGTCTTCCGTGTGATTCCGTGGCTATTTATAGGGGTTGGGGCTTAAGTAAGTGGCATTCGGGTTAGATCCTGGTTTCGACTAAGATTAAAAAATCTAGGATCTGCCCGCGGTTATTCACAATTCACCGCAATAACTTGGCGAGGGAGTGAGTACCTTCTGGTAAAAGCCCCCTCGCGTGTCAACCACACGAACCCACGCTGCACCCCAGCCAATCAAGCAACCTGTCATGATTGCACTGCAGTGATCCTTGCTGCATGTGACCTGGCAGTCTGATCAGCAATTCGGAAAAAATAGGTCTATTTCTTAGTGAATTTGATAATGGCGTCATTCATCCTGGCCTCCAGCGCACCGTCTTGCAGGGTCATTGTCCTGGATTCGCCTCCGGGGCACTTCAAGGTGACATCGTTGCCTGTCATTTGATAGGTGCAGTCCATGCTTTCAGTCTTGCCGGATTCAGTGTATGAGTTGACGACTCTGTTCCCGTCCTTGAAATCAAGCTCCACGGTGCTGCCGGGCATCTCCGCCGTGTACTTTCCCGATGGCGCAGGAGGGCCACTGCCACAGGCAGCGCACAATACGGATACCAGCGACAAATACGCCAGCCGAGTAGAGAAAAGTCTGGTAATCATGATTTACCCTCCTGGATTTTTAGCTGCTTCAGGTATTGCGCGAGATCAATGGCACCGTTCTGTTCGGCGAGATCCACCAGTGTCTGGCCATCCCCGATCGGCTGCATCGGATCGACCCCCTTGCTGGCCGCGAGTTCGACGAAGGCACGTATGTCATCGGTCAGCTCGAGGCTGAACTGGTTGTTCATGCCGGGTACCAGAAAGGCTCGGTTTATCAGGTTCAGCCCTTGCTTGTCGGTCTGACGCGGGTTCTTGCTGTGTTCCAGCAAGGCGCCCGCGACATCGTACATCCTGGCCTGAAGCGCAAGCATCGCCGGTGTCAGACCCTCGTACGTTTGCGCATCGGGATCCGCTCCGGCGTCCAGCAGCATCTGGATCATGGGCATGAGATCGGCGAGCTTCGCCTGACGCTTCTGGCCGTAGCGGCTGGTCTCGTCGGGAACCTGGTAGTAATTCATCAACAGGTGGAGCGCAGTCTGACCGGTAGCGTCACCCTGATTTGCGTCAATGCCCAGTGCGAGCAGCTGCTTGATGTCATCCGCCGTGCAGGTCCCCTGGTAAAGCGACTCGACGCAATAGTGCAGGCGGGTCCGGTTGTTGGAATCGATCGCCTTGGGGTCCGCGCCGAGCTCGATCAGGACGGGAAGCGCATCACGCGATGCCTGAACGTACGGATAGGTCCAGATATGGCTCTTGAATTCGTTGTAGCGGGTGTTGATGTCGAGGTTGAGCTTTTTCTTCGGATCAACGAGCTCCTGCTTCACGTAGTACCTTATTTTGTCTGCGTCGACCTTATAGTCCCGAAGAATCGGCGGGCCAGACTGCCCGGTTGCTTCGATGCCTGCGGCCTGCATGAACGCCGCCACGTACTCCTGTTTGTTGAAGTCGGCCGGATCGTAGTCCCAGTACTGGTACACATTGTTGCCGTACGACACGATCCAGGTTCCGGTTTTATTGCCATTCTCGTAACGCCCGGCCTCCGCTATGCTGCCGTCAGCGTTCAAACGCTTGTAGTCGCCATTCTGCTTTTCGTTTGTCCAGTTCTCGACCAGCACCACCGTGCCGGTTGCATTATACATCCTGTGCTCGCCGTCGAGCTGGCCGCTCTCAACCCGGGCGCCTTCTTCCACCAGCACCGGATTTCCGTTCTTGACCTCGACCCACTTGCGGAACTTGCCGGCCGGCATGGTTGCCTGCGATAGCAGCTTGCCGTCACAGCTCCAGGTCTGGTGTTCACCTTTCGGCCTGCCGTCGGCATCATAGGGTAAATCCGCGCTCAAGGTGCCGTTCTCACACCAGGTCTTGTGTTCGCCGACCGTCTCCAGCGCGCCGCCATATTGGCCGCGGTCGACATATTTCACGTCCTGTTCCAGTTTCGGCTGGCCGTTGTCATACCATTCACGCATGTGGCCGTTCGGGAAACCGTCTTTGTATTGGGTTTCGTCGAGGAGCTGTCCGTTGCTGTTGCGGGTCACGACCCCTCCTGTCACGGGCGCGCCGCCTTCGCGCATCGTTGCCGCGTGCTTGTTGACTAGAGCCGCATATTTGTTGACTGAATTGCCGGTGGAAATTTGACTGACGTCAATCTCGGCCTTGCCACATGCCGTTATAAGGACGAAAAGGGCGAGCAGTGGGGGTATCGACCATAGGTAACCTGTATTCGCTTCGCGTACACCAACGAGGCCACGAAACATAGACCAGTCCTCCGACCGCTTTTGTGTTTTTGCTTGTCAGATGGTCGTACGGACGACAGCGTACGCCGCCAACCACTTGAATGAAGTATTGACGTATGCAATTAAAGAAATTTCATAAATTGTTCTCAATTAACAGTACAGAGGGATATGCAGAAAAAGTTCGTGTCAGCCTTCGTCAACAAATGGTGGGTATAGAGTGTGTCATCCCAAGGACGGATCATTGCGATGAGTGCCTGGGCGAGGCGAATCAGACTATTCCGGGGCGCGCGTTTTCGCCACGCGCGCGTGGGCGGCAAGCAACAGAAGTCGTCGCACGCAGTCAATCGTGCACTGACTGGATTCCTGAAATCGCGTCAGGGACGAGCGGTTACTGTTTGCAGAAATGACCGAACTTCGCCATCTCCTCTTCGGTGGCGCCCATCATCTCGGCCGTATGTGCCTCCGAAGCGTCACCGGTCGTGACGACGAGGCATCCATCGTCCGCTTTTTTCAGCGTCAACACGTCGCCCGAGACCATGATGCGTATACGGCCATCGTCCATCACCACAAATTCACCGCCCACCGTCTGGTCCATGAAGTTCGTCACATGGACTTTGTCTTTCGACTGGAAGTCGAACTTCTTATAGAGCGAATCGCCGGTTGGCACGTAAACGCCGCTGACACCACTGCTGCCACTGCATGCCGCAAGCGGTAGCACCAGCAACAACCAGGACATCCCCCTCGCACACTGACTAACTCGAAGAACTACCATTTCTCACCCTCCTTCCGTTTCCCCCGGGAAGAGGAAGCATAAACGCCCGCTTTCCCCGAGTCCACGGGTAGTTCACAACAGCCATTCGCCACTCATGGCGACCTCGAAATCGTGCAGTGTTCCGTTGCCATCGCCGTAAATCCAACCTTTCCACTCAACTTTCCGTGCAATCCCGGCCATCAGCCCTAACGACCTGAGATACGTCCGATCTCTGATAATTATTGCGGGCAGGCTGCACTCCATTCACTGCCGTCACGTTGAAGACCTGGCAACGTCGGCAGGCGTCCACTGTAGTCTGCCGCCGCCGAGTACGAAGACGACTGGCTTGCAACCGCGGCATTGCGAAAGCTGATCGACAGCGCGAAGGGTGCCTTGCCCGGCACTGCCACGCGATACACGCGGCCACCCTCGCTTGTCCCATAATCCAGGCAGCCGATCATCGCAAGTGTGGCGCCGCGCACTTTCAACGTCTCCTCCAGGCCGAACGGGATGGGTTCGCCGTCCTTGTACCAACTGAATGTCGCGCTCGGTGCCGGCGACTGTGCCACGCTGACATCGAATTCCCCCAGTCGTCCAGCAGCTATGAAACCGGGTTCGGTCTTGGCGTCCCAGTGTACCGATTTGAGTTGACCGCGCGCGCCGGTGGCATCGAATGCGGCACCGGGGGCTGGCGCCAGCGACAAGACGGCGTCGGCCAACGGCGCCGTAGCGGTGATCATGTCCCATTTGGAACGACAGATGGAGTCAGCCTGAGGCGCGGCATCCGGCCAT
>JAHKKL010000174.1 GCA_020027635.1 Gammaproteobacteria bacterium | reverse complement strand
GACTGCTCGAAACGCTCGGACCACTGATCGAGGGTACGTGCGTAGTGCAGGCGCAGGTTCTCGACATCAAGCACCGAGAGACCCCTGGTCTCGAACAATCCCATCATCTCGCCGATACTGGGCGGCTGCGCGCCCGGGAAAATGCGCCGGTCGATCCAGGCGTTGATCGGCATGGGGTAATCGCGGCCGATGCTGTGTATCAGGCCACGTCCCGCGGGTGTCAGCACCCGGTCGATAAGCTCCCCAAGTTGCCCGTAGTTGGCGATGCCGACATGCTCCAGCATCCCGATGGAGGCAAAGGCGTCGAATTCCCCGCTCATGTTGCGATAATCGTCCTCGATGAACTCGACGCGACCCTCCAGTCCTTCGCGATGTGCCCGTTCGCGGGCGAAGGCAATCTGCTCATGCGAGATATTGAAGGCCTTGACGCTGGCACCGTAGTGGCGCGCCATGTGCAGGGCGAGCGCGCCCCAGCCGCAGCCCGCATCGACCACGCGATCACCGGGCTTGAGGCGCAGCTTGCGGCATACGTAATCGAGCTTGGCCTGCTGCGCCTCCTCCAGCGATTCGCTCTGCGCGGGGTAGTAGGCACAGGTGTACACCAGCTGCTCATCGAGCCACAGCCGGTAGAAGTCGTTGCCGATATCGTAGTGATGGTGGATGTTCTCGCGGGCACGCGAGAGCGTGTTGCGCGGGCGGCGCGAGAGCGCCGGCAGCAACCCCAGCACCATGGTGCTGCTGGTGTGGGCGGCGGTCTGGGCGCGGTAGACGATTTCCAGTATCTGCGCGAGGTCACCTTCCACGTCGATGCGACCGGCACCGTAGAGTTCACCGAGTTCAAGGTCGGGGTTGATGGCCAGTTTGCGCAATGCCCGGCGATCCCGGATCAGCAACCGGCCGAGCACCGGTTGCTCGTCTGTCCTTATCTCGGTACCGTCCCACAGCACGATGGCGATCGGCGGATTGCCGGCCATCTCGAGCACCTGCTTCGTAAGCCAGCGCTCGGTCTTGTGTACCGGGCCGCGGCTCGGAGGAACCGACTGCGACAGGCCCTGGGCAGACATTGTCTCCGGCCCATCCCGCATATCGTCATCGAACCCGTTTGGCATGGCCGAACCTCATTTTCTCTTCGCCCACATGCGGCGTATAAGGCGCATCGTCAAAACCCCGGTCCGTAGATGCCACTCCACCGCTGTCACCGGCCGTACCCTGCGGGATCATCCGCGCCGCCATAAGACTAGGCCACCGAGGGCAGGCCCGCCAGTGCCATGGCGATTTCGGATTCATCGTATTCCTGGTCCACCAGCCTGCCGTCCAGGTAGTCGCGGTAGGCCTGCATGTCGAAGTGGCCGTGACCGCACAGGTTGAACAGGATGCAGCGGCTGATGCCCTCTTCCCGGCACTTGATCGCCTCGTCGATGGCGCCCCTGACGGCGTGGTTGGCCTCCGGGGCGGGCAGGATGCCCTCCGCTCGGGCGAACTGCAGGCCGGCCTCGAAGCAGGTGAGCTGCTGGTAGGCGCGGGGCCTGATGTAGCCGAGCTGGGTGATATGGCTGATGAGCGGCGCCATGCCGTGGTAGCGCAGGCCGCCGGCGTGGAAGCCCGGCGGAACGAAGGTCGAACCCAGGGTGTGCATCTTCACCAACGGAGTGAGATGCGCCGTGTCGCCGAAATCGTAGGCATACAGGCCCTTGGTCAGCGTCGGGCAGGCGGCGGGTTCTATGGCCACGAACTCGGTTGCCGGACCACCGCGCAGCCGCGCGCCCAGGAACGGGAAGGCGATGCCGCCGAAATTGCTGCCGCCGCCGGTGCAGCCTACTACCACGTCGGGATAGTCATCGGCGTGCTCGAACTGGCGCAGCGCCTCCTGGCCGATGACCGTCTGGTGCAGCAGCACGTGGTTGAGGACGCTGCCGAGTGCGTACTTGGTGTCGTCGCGCTGTACGGCGCGTTCCACCGCCTCGCTGATGGCAATGCCCAGGCTGCCGCTGCTGTCGGGATGCTCCCGGAGGATCGTGCGTCCCGACTCGGTAAGCTCGCTCGGGCTGGCGATGCAGCGGGCGCCGAAGCTCTCCATGAAGGTGCGGCGGTAGGGCTTCTGCTGGAAGCTCACCTTGACCATGAACACCTCGACCTCAACGCCGAAGAAGGCCCCGGCGATGGCGAGCGCCGAGCCCCACTGGCCGGCCCCGGTCTCGGTGGCGATGCGCCTGACGCCCTCCTCCCGGTTATAGAAGGCCTGGGGTATCGCCGTATTGGGCTTGTGACTGCCGGCGGGGCTGGTGCCCTCGTACTTGTAGTAGATACGCGCCGGTGTATCCAGCGACTGCTCCAGCCGGCGTGCGCGATACAGCGGCGTCGGGCGCCACTGGCGATAGACATCGCGGACCGGGCCGGGAATTTCGATTTCGCGCGCCTGACTGACCTCCTGTTCGATGACCGCCAGGGGAAAGATCGGCGCCAGATCATCTGGCCCGATCGGCTGGCGAGTACCGGGATGCAGCACCGGCGGCGGCGGGCTCGGCAGGTCGGCCACGATGTTGTACCAGTGCCTCGGGATGTCACGTTCGTCGAGGCTGTACTTGATGGAACTGGTCATGACGCTCCTCCGGGGGTGATCGCGCGTGCTTTAGTGCAGATCGTAGCCTAAAAAAAGAAGTCGATTAACTGCGATGTATTTGTCATTGCGAGCGCAGCGCGGCAATCTCATGATTTAGGGAAGCTCTGATCAAGTCTTCCGTTCGCCCTGAGCTTGTCGAAGGGTGAACGGGAAATGCCATAAATGTCAGGCGATTCGTCCGTTCATGGTTCGACAGGCTCACCACGAATGGACTTAATCAGAGCTTCCTTAAGTAGTGCTTCCTTAAACGGTAACGACACGCGCCGCCCTCCCGAACCGGTGATGCGCCTCCCTGACGGGTACTGATGCAGCAGCTATCGTGCCGGCGTACCTTCTCCTCACCCCCGGTGAAGATTAATAAAATCGCGTCAAAACGCAACCGCCCGGTTGCTTGACGCCATCCCGGGCATGCCTCACCCTTGCGTCTTCCTCACCCACCCGGTTTGATGGACGCTGACGCAAGGAATCGCGATGAATATTCTGTTTGCCAGCAGCGAAGCTCACCCGCTGATCAAAACCGGCGGACTCGCCGACGTATCCGGCAGCCTGCCCCGCGCCATTCTCAACCAGCATCAGGACATCCGGCTCATCATCCCCGCCTACCGGCAGGTACTGAAACAGGGCAACCGCGTGGAGCTTGCCGCCTATCTCGATCTGCCGGGTGTCGATGAGCCGGTGCGCATCCTGTGCGGGCGCCTGCCCGGCAGCAAGGTCGTGCTCTACCTGGTCGACTCCCCCGCCCACTTCGACCGCGAAGGCAACCCCTATACCATGGACGATGGCGATCCCTGGCCGGATAACGCCCTGCGCTTCAGCGTGTTCTGCCGCGCGGTTCACGCCATCGCCGTGGACGCGGCCGGACTGGGCTGGCGGGCGGATATCGTGCATTGCAACGACTGGCAAACCGGGCTGGTACCGCCCATGCTGGCCGAGACACCCCATTCGCCGGCATCGATCTTCACCATACACAACCTCGCCTACCAGGGTCTGTTCGACTGGGACACCTTCGAATCGCTCGGGCTGCCGCTGCACTGGTGGTCGATGGAGGCGCTGGAATTCCATGACCAGTTCTCGTTCATCAAGGGCGGCCTGGTGTTCTCCGACTGGCTCACCACGGTCAGCCCGACCTACGCGCGGGAAATCCGCACACGGACGTATGGTTATGGGCTGGAGGGCCTGCTCAATCATCGCATGGACACTCTGACCGGCATCCTGAACGGCGTGGATTACACCGTCTGGAACCCCGGCGGCGATCCGCATATCCCGGTTCCGTACAATCGCCGCTCCCTGTTCCACAAGGCCGAGAACAAGCGCGCGCTGCTGGAGCGCTTCGGGCTGCCGGTGAAGGACGCGGTTCCCCTGTTTGCCATCATCAGCCGTCTGGTCGGACAGAAAGGCATCGATCTCGTTCTGGAAATCCTGCCGATGCTGCTGCAGCAGGGCGCGCAACTGGTGGTGCTGGGCAGCGGCGACAAGCTGCTTGAAGCCGCCCTGCGCAAGGCGCGCACGCAGAATCCGGAATCCATCGGCCTGCATATCGGCTATGACGAGCCTCTGGCGCATCATATCGAGGCCGGCGCGGATGTCTTCCTGATGCCCTCCCGTTTTGAACCCTGCGGCCTGAACCAGATCTACAGCCTGCGCTATGGAACCGTTCCCGTCGTGCGCCGGACCGGTGGCCTGGCCGACACGGTCGTCGATACCACGGCCGAGACCCTGGCCGACAAGACCGCCACCGGCTTCTGCTTCGACACGCCCGCGGCCCCGGCCCTGTGGGAAGCCGTGGAGCGCGCCCTCCACCACTACCGGGCGCCCGAACGCTGGCAGCACCTGATCGAAACCGGCATGCGCCAGGATTTCAGCTGGCGACGCAGCGCGGAACACTACATCGAACTGTACGAGCGGGTGTTGACGCAGCGCCAACCCGTAACCCGGCAGGCAACGACTTTATAGACAGTCATTAAGAAAGATTTTTCTCGAGACATACTTAAGGAAACCCTGGGAAAATCATTCCCGCGAAAGCGGGGATCCAGCAACTCAATGATCCTGGGAAGACTGGATTCCCGCTTCCGCGGGAATGACAGGTTTAATCAGATTTGCCTTAAGGCGTGAGGTTTGACGGAAATCCGGCCATGCTGCGTATAATCCGCCACGCGATCACCTGGATCAGGCCACGCTCCGACGTGGCCTGTTTGCTTGCATGACCCGAGAGACCATCCCCGTATT
>JAHKKL010000173.1 GCA_020027635.1 Gammaproteobacteria bacterium | reverse complement strand
GCGCGAGGTCCATGACGAGTTCCAGGAGGCGCAGCGTCTCACGGTCACCGGTCTCTACGATCAGTTGCCGCAGCGCCTGCGCCAGGCGCGTCGTGAGGGTACGGGCTGCTCGCTCGGGCTCCTCGCGGGCAAGCGCCACGCAGTCATCGGTGGCGATTGGTTCGCCGACCAGGGCCAGAGTGCGGCCAGCGCGGAACGTCCCCGGATCGTGGAACACGAGACCCACCGGCAGGAGCGTAACGCCCAGGGGTGCCTCCGCACCGGCCTCGGCCTCGAGCAGCATGCGCGCCGCTCCGGTGCGCAGTTCGAGCAGGACGGGCTCGGGCTGCGTGCGCCCCTCCGGGAAGATCAGGATCGCGCCGCCGGCGCGCAGGGTGCGCGTCGTGCCGGCGAAGAGCGCGGCGTTGCGTGCGGGGTCGTTGCCGGCCTCCTTGCGGCGGTGGACCGGCAGCGCTCCCATGAGGCGCAGGAACGGCCCGATCAGCGGGTGGCGGAACAGCGGGGCGTTGGCGAGAGTACACAGGCGGCGCGGCACCACGGCCAGCAGCAGCATGGCGTCCACGACCGAGTTGTGGTGGTTGGCGGCGATGATCAGCGGTCCGCGCGCGGGGATGCGCTCGCCATCCACGACGTCGATGCTGCGGTAGAAGATGGCGAGGAGCAGGTGCACCAGCGCGCGTACCAGGCGGTATCCCATCGCTATCGGTTCACGAACCGTGCCTCGCGTGCTTCCCGCCGGTCCGCGTCACCCGCCGTCCGTCTCCTGTTGCGCGCGGGCCCTGCGTGCGTGCTCTATGAGCAGCTTCTCGACCGTCGACTTTGTTGCCCGGGACGCACAGCCACCCCGTGGCGGTATCGAGCTCCGCGCGCGTGTCTTTGCCCTCGTAGTTATCCTGGCCAAGTTTCGAATCGCCGGCATCCATCGGGTTGTGACTGGCGGCTCGGGTGAAGTCGGCGAAAGGGACACTGAGCTTATGATACATAATGCCAAGACTCGCTGGGAGCAACCTGTCAGGGGCACTATGCACAGCTGTACATTGCCACCCTTATGCGCATAACACCGGCGCCAGACTTTTCAGTCGCCCAGATTCCTAGCAGTGGTAACCATTCACACGCTTGGACTGGGTGACGACAGCTTACCGTAATTGGCAACTTTTATCATGGGGTGTTACGAATGCCCAGTTAAGGCGGCTCGTAACAAGACGCAGTCACAGCTGCCACGAGGGCACATGCGCCCAATGCAATCCAGACTATCTGCGGCATCGCGGTGTTCCTTCACCACAGCATCCCGTTGATGATGCGGTTCTAACCGTTCGTTCCATGGGGTCGCCTGCAAGCTAGGCACTTTGGCGGCGAGTTAATTCGATGTCGAAGTCAACGACCGCTCTTAAGCACAGTCGATCTAGCCCGGTAGCCAAAAAGACAGCAAATGTTGGCCGGACCCGGAAGTACAGACCGGTCCAGAGGTGTTAATAAGCAGTTCTTCCGCACACCCAAATGAGTCCTTCATCGTCGACAGCTATTGTTAGTGCATCTTACTTTTTAAACTCATGTGTGCACCCAAAGGCACCATCAACCGTGTCTCTGCAGTCTCCAATATCTTTATCTGGGCTTTGAGACTATCCATGCAATCTTCCAATGATTTTATTAAGTGAGAGTAGGTCACTGGATCGCCGGCGACGCTCTTATAAAGCCTTTCTTTATCATATGCCAATATGGTCAGGGCAATGCGTCTGTTCATAGAAACCTGCCTAGCATTTTCTTGGCTAATACGCTCGATCTCTGAAACCTCTTCTTCTGTGATGACGGGGTCAAGCTCTAATTTATGCATGGTAGCCTCAGTCGCTATAATGTACGTATTACCACATCGGCTAGCAATCGGGATGTCTGTAGGAAATATCTGGGTCTAACAATCGAGAATCATTGGCCTAAAAGATTGAAAACACATGGACGATCCATTATTCGTAACGTCATTCGGAGATAGGTTCCATGTGGCTGCCGGACAACGTTTATGAACTGCTTCCATACCTGTACGCCGTTGCGGGATTTATTACGGCATATTATTTCGAAACCCCTGTTGGTTACGCTTCGGGCTTTCTCCTTTTACTTACCGCTTGCCTCGTGTGGATGATGAGAAGGGACTACCACCAGTGCGGAGTTAGCAAGAATAGATAAAGCAACAAACAGATCGCCCTCCTTGATGTTATCCGGCGGCCTTCATGTCGCCCTTTACCCGGGAATGACAGATTCACACCGAGTCTTTTATTCGCAGTGGGTGGCTTTTCTGCTCAAGTGACTGGGTCAACCCGAGGCGGAAATTCAGCGGTTTTATTTGAATATCTCGAGAGCAGTGGAAAACGGCCGACTGAGCGAGCAAATGCCGTCAGGTTCTACACCGCCTGCTCTCTTTCTGACGCCGGCACAGGTTGTGCAACCTGCGCCTGCTCAGCGGATGCTTCTTTGCGCACATCCGGGCCAGGGAGTGGCTTGATTCGGCCATCGAGTTCCAACGTGGCTAACTTATCGCCTTTTGGGCTGATAATCACCGCAACGGGTTGCTCGAATAAAGGTTGGCGCACGAAATTTAATTGCCAGCCGAATTTCTCGATCTTCTGTAGCGTACTCAATTGTTTCTGGTTGAGTAGTTCGTCAAGATTGTCGCGAATGAGCGCCGTACCCTTGCGTTTCTCCATCCAGGGCGCTGTTTGTGGCGACTGCTGTAACGGTGACTGTTCCTGTTCAGACTCGGTGGAACGAACGTTAAGCTCCAGTTCCATATTAATGTGGCCATCCGGATCTAAGATACCGATCAGGCCATATGTAGCGTTATAAACGACAACCACGGGTTCCTGGAACAGGGGCATGCGGACGAACTTCAGCCTCCAACCGAAGTAACGGCTCTCACGAAATGTGGCCAGCTGTTTGCTGTTAAGGAGCTTTTTTACATCATCCGGGATTGATTTCTGTTTCGTGCGCCTATCTTTAGCCATTTCCGTGTACCTTTGTCTTAATTCCCTTCTCGAACAGGACAGGAACTGATGTTTGTTGATTTACCAATCTACCGACGGATTTATCTCGGCAGGCTTCAGAAAAGATTCAATCCAAACACGTACCTCTTTAGTGGTGGTGCCTTCAAGCAGGGCGATTCATCGATTGTGGAACCGCACTAAGTAAGTGCCGTTCGGTACTGACCCCTTTTTAATGACTAGCGGCAGTCCTGGTCGGTGCCGGAACACTCGCCGAAGCCGACGACATCCACGGTGAGCAGGGCCAGATCACCTTTTTTGCCGCTGCCATCCGCGGTATCGGGCTGCATGTTGCTCGCCGACTCCTCGGCTGCCTTGCTGACGCCGGCCGTCACGCTGCCGAGACCGGAGAGTCCCGACAGGCCGCCGGTATCGGCCGTCGGCACCCCGACGGAGACGCCGCCGATATCGATGTTCGCGGCACCGATGACATCCGCGGCGGCCACAATCACATTCTGGCCGCCGATACCGGCCTCGCCGGCGTTCACGACGCCCTTGGGCACGCCGAAGATGACATCGCCCGGAAGTCTCCCCGGTGTGGTGGCGGCGGTGCGGATGCCGCTGCCCGTGACCACGGGCGGGAATTCCACCACCAGGTTGCCCTGTTCGTCGAAGGAAACGACCGGAGGCGGCGCGGCGATGGCCGACTTCGCGCCGCGGCCGGCATCGACATCGCCTTCGGACGACCAGACCAGGATGTTGCCGCCGTCGAGGGTGAACACCCGCGACTGGTTCACCAGGAAATCGCCCTTCACGAAGGTATTGATGGCGCCATCGCCCTGCGCCACGATGCCGAGATCGCTCGCGCTCTTGGCGCCGCTGAAGGACGCCGCCAGGCCGGCATTGATCAGCCCGCCTGGCACCATCAGGTCGATATCCCCGCCGTCGACAGTGTGGATCTTGCTGAAGAAGAGCGTCAGATCGCCCTGGTAATCCTTGCCCGGGAACAGCGCCTCGATCGACGCGAAGCCGCGGCTGAAATCCTGCAATTCGCGCGGCTTGGGCGCCTCGCTGCGGGCATTCTGTTCCAGTTCGTTGTAGAACAGCGGCAAGGCCAGCGCGAGCCGCTCCTCTGCGGAACGGGAGGCGAAGTGCGCCAGAAAGGCCGCCGCCCGCTGTTCCTGCGGTGGCACCGGACCGACGATGAAGATATGCCGTGTCGTGGTCGAACCGGCAAGCACGGCGTCGATATCAGCCTCCGTCTCCACGAACACGATCACGCCATCGGCGATGGCATGGTCGACCGCTACCCGCGCCAGCCCCTGCAGGTCCAGCGCACCGTTCAGCCCGGCGAACACATCGATCGAGGCGCCGGTGTCGGCCAGCGCGGCATTGAACTGGTCGCCGATGGTGGATATCCCTTCGGATGAGCCCAGATCAATGTCGCGGCCGGCGAAAATATCCAGGCGCCCGGGACCGGCAAGCTGTATGCCCCGATCGAAATTGATCAGCGCGCCGGTGTTTTCGCTGCGCACGCTGGCGTAGCGGATGTCACGGCCGGCCTCGATGCGGGTGACATCCTGCAGGGCGACGTGCTGGATGCGCAGATCGAGATCCCGGATATCCCGGCCCGCACGCAGCAGCGCCCGCTCGGGCAAGTCGAACCGCAGGATATCCCGCCCGCGGATATCGCCGTCGCGCGCCGCGAGCACCGACGGCGTCGGATCGTTCAGGTGCACCGGCACCGTTGCATGAATCTGGCCGGCGGGCCCGTTCGGATCGAAGCGAGTGAGGATATCGAGAAAGGAATCGGTGGGCAGCAGCGGCCGCGGCAACAGGGCCGGATCGGTATCGGACACATTCACGTTGACACCCGTGCCGGTACTGCC
>JAHKKL010000172.1 GCA_020027635.1 Gammaproteobacteria bacterium | reverse complement strand
CGCACCTCCTTACGGTGAGCGCGCTCTGGCGGCTCAGGGCCGGATCGGCGTCGCGAGCAGGCGGGCGACGGCGGCACTGGGGGGAGGGTGTGGCTCCTCACCGGGGTGGCCCAGTTCCTCGAGGAGCTTCCCGGCTTCGGCGAGCAACATGACGCGTTCCGCCTCGGTCTCCGCGAACGCCGCCTCCGCCCTCACTTTGAGTTCCTCCAGTTCCAGTCCGAGGCCCGTGCGCAGCGCGTGTATCACGGTCGTCTCCGTGGAGGGCTTGAGGCGGCGATGCAGCAGGTAGGGCAGGAGCCAGGCGACCAGCACCAGCAGGAGACTGTTGATGGCGAAGTCGGCGCCGAGGTAGGCCGCCTGCCCGGTGGCGCCGCGCAGGAAGCCGATGACCACCTGGTAGGATACCCACAGCAGGGCCGCCACGGGCAGCAGGCTGGACGCGGCGCCCGTGCCGCGGCGCAGCGTGCGCTGCCACGCCGTGCCGGGGCGGGCCAGTCCCTGGCGCAGTGACTGTAGCAGCCGCTGGTTGACCGTCTGACCGGCGCTCTCGATCGCCGGCTGCAGGCGCGCGAGCAGCGGCTGCGGGGCCACGCCGACGCGCCGCAGGGCGATCTCCAGGGTATCGCACACCTCGGTCAGCTTGCCCAGCGCCCAGGCATCCCATAACGCGGTTGCCGCCGGGTTTTCCAGCGCCGGGCGCGGCGCGGGCCGTGTCTCCCCCGGGCCCTGCCGTGCCGCTGACGAGGTGTCCGTGCGATCCCCCAGCAGCCGCGTCAGCAGACCGGCATCGCGGCTGGCGAATTCCGCGGCGATCTCCTGGATGGGCCAGGTCATGCCGTCCGCGATCGCCGCTGCCGCGTTCGACCACTCGCGCTGAAAGCCGGCCAGGGTATCCTGCCAGTCAACCGCTTTTCCCAGGCGCCGCCGGGCCGTCTGCAGCAGGCCGGCGAGATCCTGCAGGTGGGCCAGATGCCCGAGCCGCTCCAGTTCCTGCTGGCCGTGCTGGGCCTGCACGGCCTTGATGGAGGCTTCCAGTTCCGCGAACCGGTCATCCGGACAGGACCTGTCGCCGCAACAGGTGTGCAGCACCAGCGGGTCGGCAAACCCGGCTTCGTGCAGAATCGTGAGCAGGTCCGCCTCCTGTTCGGGCGCGCCCTCGTCCCAGTGATTCATGACGAACATCCAGCCGTGGCGGTGGCCGCGCTGGCGCAACACCCGCCAGCCGATGTCATCGCGGTAGCGCTCGGGACTGACCACATAGACCAGCAGGTCAACATGGGGCAGCCAGGCGAACGCTAGCTCCCGGTTGCCCTGTTCGGTGCTGTCGATGTCCGGCATGTCGATCCACAGGACATTGCGCCGCGCCGCATCGGCATGCCGCGCGATGTGCACCTGCTCCACGGGGAAGTGCTCCGGCAGGGTGGCCAGTTCCACCGCCGCGTGCACGTAGACCGTGACCTCGTGGGAGGTCGGGCGCTCCACGCCGACGCGGGCGATGGTTTGTCCGGCGAGGCGGTTGAGCAGGCTGCTCTTGCCCACGCCGGTGCCGCCGAAAAAGGCCACGACCAGCGGGCGTGCCGGCTGCGCCCGGGTGAACAGGTCGGCCGGGGTGTGCCGCTCCACCTGCTGCAGTGCCTGCAGTTCGGCTTCGCCGAGCCAGGCCATGGCCTGCGCGCGGGTGATCCAGGCGCCGACCCGCGCGCGTAGTTGCGCGAGCCGTTCAGTCATCACGCCACTCCGCCAGCGCCTGTTCCGCCGCGGCGTACTCCGGCCGTGTAATGCCGAACAGGCCGGGCGCATCGAGGTTCGCGGTGAGCCCCCGCAGCGCTTCCCGCACCGGGCCGTTGAATATTTCCCGCTCCACGGCGGCGTACTGCCGCTGCTTTAGCCGGCCGGCGACATGAGTCATGTAAGAACCCAGTGCGCCCTCGGTCAGCAGGGAAGTCAGCGACACCATCGCCGGCGCGAACAAGAGATCGTTCAGCCCCACGCCCCCGGTTTTCAGCGCGAGGGCGATGGCCGCGGCGTCCGTGGTGAGGCGCGCCGCGCGCAGCGTATTGAGCAGGGCGGGTTTGTGCTGCAGGTTCGCATACAGGTCATGCGCCGCGGCCTCGATCTCGGACTGGAAGGCGAGGTGATGGCGATGGGCGGCGGCGGCGAACTGCCCGGTCAGCTCCGCATGGCGTTCGGCGAGGCGCAGTCCGAGCGCCTGCCAGAATGCCGCGCCCGGCGCCTGCGGCGTGCCGCGGCGCAGGGCATCACGCGACAGCGAGGTGAGCAGATGTTCCAGCAGGTCGCGCAGGACCAGTTCCTCGCCGGGCAGGTCGTGCGCCGCCCGGCCGCGCAGGCGCCCCGTGAGCGTCTTCAGGTGCCGGGAATCGAGGAGCTGGCGGGCCGGCCAGGTGAGCGCCTGGCGGATGCGCGTCAGGGACCTGGCCAAACCGGGCAGTTCCAGCAACTGCAGGAGTTCCAGAATGGCCAGGCGAAAGGTGTCGAAGCGCTGCGGGTGTTCCAGGAACTCGTTCCGGTAGGCGTTCAGCGTCTGCCCGATGGCCGCGTCGATGGATTGTTCCCAGGCATCGGCTGCCTCGAGTTCGGCGCGCACCGGTTCCATCCAGGCGGCCCAATGCTGCCGCAGCAGGCGGTGCACCCCGGCGGCGCGCCGGCTGCGGTCGTCGCCCGCCAGCGCGCGCCGCAGCGCCGCGCGCAGTTCGACCGCTTCCGGGGGAGGTGCCGCGGTCACGAGGGCGTCGATCCCCGGGCAGTAGGGCATGGCGACGACATCGATGCCGCTGGCGCGGGGAGTCAGTTCGACAAGCCGTGCCCGCAACGACGCGACCAGCACGTCTCTCGCATCCTCGCCGGTCTTGTTCAGGCACACCACCAGGGAACGCTGCAGGGGTTCCAGCAACTGCAGGGTTTTCCACACCGACAGGTCCGCGTACTTCTCCTTGCTCACCACCAGCACGATCACGTCGGCGAGCGCGGCGACTTCCAGCACGCCGCGCTGGTAGCTGTGGGCCCTGAAGGAGTCGAAGTCGGGCGTATCCCAGACCACCGTGTTGGGGGGCATGCCGGCCGTTTCGCCGGTGAGGAGGTGCAGGGCGTAACAGTCGAGCCGGTCGCGGCTCAGTGCCGCGCTCTCGAGACGTTCCCAGCCGGGGAAAAAAGGCGCGATCCATGCCAGTCCCGCCTCCTGCGGCGGGAGGGCGAATCCCTGCGGATGGATGGTGAAGCCCGCCAGCGGACTTACCTCGGCCGCGCGCCTGCCGAGCAGCAGATTGACGACGGTGCTCTTGCCAACCTGGGTCGGTCCCATCACGGCCACCTGCGCCGGGCGTGTGGCCGGGCCGTCCACGGCGGTGAGGTCGCGCAGCGCCGCCTCCGCCAGCTGCAATGCCGCCAGGCGCCGGGTCAGCTCATCCGCGCTCAACGGCGGCGGGGCATGGCGGTAGCGTTGTCCCAGTCTGGTGATGACCCGCGCGAGAGTCTCGCATCCCGCACCGGATGGCGGGGTTTGTTCGTCTTGGGGGTGGTCAGGGTTCACAGCGCGGTATTGTGCCCTATGGGCGTTGAAAGGTCAGTGCGGCTTCGAATCGGGACGGGTGCCCGGGGAGTGAACGCGAGGCCGCCCGCGACGGTTACTTCTGGTGCGCCGTGGGCATGCCGGGATTGCCGCTCACCCCTGCCGGTTCTTTTCCGGCATCGGCATGCGGATCCGTGTAGACCAATTTCGCGCTCATGCGGGGCAGTCCGCTGACCAGCGACATCAGCAATGCCGCCAGATAAGGGAGCGACTGCACGATCATGACGATGATCCAGAGCAGCAGATCCAGGGTGTCCGATCCGTGCTTCATGACGATACCCGCGGCGGCGCCCCACAATGCCAGCATGAACAGGCTTTCTTCGCGGGCACTCGCCAGGGCTTTCACCAGCGCCAGGCTGTGTTCCAGCTTGGGTGTGCGCAAAAACGGCCTGCCGCTGGTGATCATGCCGAGCAGCATGGCCTTGGCGATGGTATGCGAGAGCGCCAGTCCCGCGATCATGGCGGCCAGGGTCTGCCAGGCGGTTCCGACGACGTGGGCGCCCCGGTACAGGTAAATTATCTTCGCTATCTTGAAACAGAAGAGCGCCAGCGGCAGGACGGACAGAATGATCAAGGGCGGGTCGAAGCGCGTGGGCGCCGTGACCATGGCGAGCGACCAGCCCAGCGCGGCCAGGGTGAACACCAGGTTCGCGCCGTCGGCGATCCATGGCAGCCAGCCGGCCAGAAAATGGTAACGCTGACCGGCGGTAAGCCGGCTGGTTCCCCTGCCGAACAGTTGCGAGGCATGGCGGCGCATGATCTGCATCGCGCCGTAGGCCCAGCGGAAGCGCTGGTTTTTATAGTTCGTGAACGTGTCGGGTATGAGACCCTTGCCGTAGCTGTTCGGGAAATAGGTCGCCTCGTAGCCCTTCTCGAAGATGCGCAGGCCGAGTTCGGCGTCCTCGGTAATGCTCCATTCGCTCCAGCCGCCGACCTCGGCGAGCACCGTCCTGCGCACCAGTGTCATGGTGCCATGCTGGATGATCGCGTTGCGCTCGTTGCGGGTGATCATGCCGATAAAGAAAAAGCCGCGATATTCCGCGTAACACATCGCCTTGAAGGCATTCTGGCCGCCGTCCCGGTAATCCTGCGGCGCCTGCACGATGGCGATCTGCGGGCGCTGGAACCGCGGCACCAGATCGCGCAGCCAGTTCGGGTCGACGATATAGTCGCTGTCGATGACGGCGATGATCTGCGCCTCATCCGCTGTCCGCGCCAGCGCGTAGTTCAGCGCACCGGATTTGAATCCGGCGAGGGGGGCGACGTGGAAGAAGCGGAAGCGTTCGCCGAGGGACCGGCAGTGCGC
>JAHKKL010000171.1 GCA_020027635.1 Gammaproteobacteria bacterium | reverse complement strand
GCCGAAGATGTATTCGACCCCCTCGTCCTGAAGCGAATGGACAAGTATTTCCGCGCCGGTCAGTTCCAAGCTGATCCACTCCTGCTATCGATTGCGGGCCGAGCCGTAGACCCAAGAAAAAAACCCGTTTTGACGGGCAGACGGAGCTCGCATTTTCAGAACAGTAGAAAGTACTGATATTGCTGTTGAAGGTCAATAGACGAACCAAGAGAGGAGCGGCGGTCCCGGCGGTCGGTGACGCTTCCGGAAACTGTGATGCGGTGGCTTGTCCTGACCGCCAATCACCCCTAATATGCGCATAGATTTCCGTTATAGATCGGCAAATTATTCATTAAAGGGAAAACTTATGCTGCGTCGTTTACCTGTCATATGGGCTTTGCTTGTATTCGCTACAGCGTCACCGGCCGCTGACAGCCAGAATATGTACAAATGGACCGACGACCAAGGGGAGGTTCATTACACCCAGTTCCCGCCCCCGGGACGCAAGGCCGAGAAATTACACACAGCCCCGCCGCCAGCACAGTCCTCGGAAGGCAACGAGAATATCCTGCGGAAGCAGGTCGAAACGATGGAGCAACAGAACAAGGAACAGCTACAAGGTGCCAAGGACGCCAAGCAATGGGCGGATATCCAGAAAATCCGCAGGAGCAACTGTGAAACGGCCAATAAAAATCTGGTCAACCTGCAGCGTGGTGGAAACATACGCTACATGGGCCCCAATGGGGAAGTCATTCGACTGACTGATGAAGAACGCCAAAAGCGCACTGACGAGGCCAACAAGCAGATCAAGGAAAACTGCAACCCCTAAGCCTTACGGTATCCAGCTTGCCGCCATGCCGCTTCTCAAGATCCAGACCAACCAGCGACTTGCCGAGTCAGCCGCAAAATCACTGGCATCCAGGGCGTCAGCCAGGGTCGCCGAACTGCTCGGCAAGCCCGAGGCCTATGTCATGGTTTCGGTTGAGACCAATACTGCCATGCAGTTTGCCGGCACCGACGAACCGCTGGCCTACCTCGAACTGAAAAGCATCGGATTGCCGAAGTCGGTCACTTCTTCCGCCTCGCGGGCACTATGCGATCTGGTCGCCGAGGAAACCGGCATTGCCACGAATCGCATTTACATCGAATTCTCCGATGCACCGCACAACATGTGGGGCTGGGATGGCGATACCTTCTGATCGCCCCAGACCAGGGGAGGGTTCACGCTGATGCGCCTGTTCCTGCTGCTGATCGTACTATTACTGGTTGCCGGCCTCATCGTGTATCTCAAGCCCGAGTACAGGAACCGGATTCAGGATCTGTCTTCAGACATCGGCCTGTCCCAGATTACCCCGAAGAAAACCGCACGCCTCTTCAAATGGCGCGACGCCAGCGGCAACTGGCAGATAACCGACCAACTGCCGCCGGACGGGATCGACTATGAGAAGCTCGAGTACCGGGAAGATGTCAATGTACTGCCCCGCCCGCCCGGACTGCAGCAGAATCGGTAGCCCGCCTGTACGACACCCCTGCCCCGCCGCTACAATCACCGGCCTGTCACAACCCGAGCAGACAACCTCGCCATGCGATTATCCCGGTTTCCGCTGTCCACCCTGAAAGAAACACCGGCCGATGCCGAAATCGTCAGCCACCAGCTGATGCTGCGCGCCGGCATGATCCGCAAACAGGCCGCCGGCATCTACAGCTGGCTGCCGCTCGGCCTGCGCGTGCTGCGCAAGGTAGAGGCTATCATCCGCGAGGAAATGGACAAGGCGGGCGCGCTTGAACTGCTGATGCCTGCGGTCCAGCCGGCTGAACTCTGGCAGGAATCCGGACGCTGGGAGCAGTACGGTCCTGAATTGCTGCGCATCAGAGACCGTCACCAGCGCGACTTCTGTTTCGGACCCACCCACGAGGAGGTGATCACCGATATCGCCCGGCGCGAACTGCGCAGCTACAAGCAGTTGCCGGTGAACTATTATCAGATACAGACCAAGTTCCGCGACGAAATACGGCCGCGCTTCGGCGTCATGCGCGCGCGCGAATTCCTGATGAAGGACGCCTACTCCTTCCATGCCGACCAGGGTTCGCTGGAACAGACCTACCAGCTCATGTACCAGACCTACTCAGGCATCTTTGCCCGGCTGGGCATGGATTTCCGTGCGGTGCAAGCCGACACCGGCGCGATCGGCGGTAACGTCTCGCATGAATTTCACGTCCTGGCCGATTCCGGGGAGGACGCCATCGCCTTCTCCACGGAGAGCGACTACGCCGCCAACGTCGAACTGGCCGCAGCGCTCGCGCCCCCGGGTAACCGCCCGGCACCCGCGCGCGGCATGGAACACGTGGAAACACCCGGTCGGCACAGTATCGAAGAGGTAGCCGGCTTCCTGAATACCCCCGCCTCGCGTTGCGTCAAAACCCTGCTCGTCAAGGGTGTCGATGCCGGTGTCGTGGCCTTGGTGTTGCGCGGCGACCATGAGCTGAATGCGATCAAGGCCGAGAAGCATCCCGCCGTCGCCTCTCCCCTGGTATTCGCCGACGATACGCAGATTCGTGCCGCGGCCGGATGCCCGGCCGGCTCGCTCGGACCCGTGGACCTTGCCATACCGGTGATCGCGGACCATGCGGCGGCGCATCTCGCCGACTTCGTCTGTGGCGCCAACCGGGAGGGCTTTCACTTGACCGGCGTCAACTGGGGGCGCGATCTGCCGGAACCGCAGACGGCGGACCTGCGCAACGTCGTCAACGGGGACCCGAGCCCCGACGGCAGGGGGCGGCTGACGATCGCGCGCGGCATCGAGGTCGGGCATATCTTTCAGCTGGGCAGAAAGTACAGCGAGACCATGAAGGCCACGGTACTCGATGAGCAGGGGCGCGAAGTGGGCATGACCATGGGCTGCTACGGCATCGGCGTGTCCCGCATCGTGGCCGCCGCGATCGAGCAGAACCATGACGACAGCGGTATGATCTGGCCGGACCCGATTGCGCCGTTTCAGGTCGCCTTGCTGCCCATGAACATGAAAAAGTCACAGCGCGTGAGGGAGGCGACCGATGCGCTTTATGAAGAACTGCGGGCCGCGGGTCTCGACGTGCTGCTGGATGATCGCGAGGCGCGTCCGGGCGTCATGTTCGCCGACATGGAACTGATCGGCATTCCGCATCGCGTCGTCGTCGGGGAGAAGAATCTCGACCGCGGCATGGTCGAATACAAGCATCGCCGCGACTCCGGGAGCCGGGACATGGCGCGCTCGGAGATCGTGGCTTTCCTTGAAAATCAAGCGCTACCGGCCCAGGCCGATAACGGGAGACCATGAAAGTCAAGCGTCAACGCCGAACCTTCCTGCCGCTGTCGGCCCTGCTGGGTGGACTGATTTTCGTCCACCTGTCGACCGCGACGGCGGCAACCCAGGAACGCCCGGATGAGGAGATGCGCCGCACTCTCATCAAGGCCATCGAATCTAGCGACAGTTTCAAGGACCGCTTCGATGCCGAGGTCTGGCTGACCGATATGTCGCAACGGCTGGAAAAGCGGGTGAAGGATCCGCAAGAACGGCTGATCATCCTCAAGACGGTCCATCACGAAGCGCTGAGCGCCGAACTCGAACCGGAACTGGTCCTGGCCATCATCGATGTCGAAAGCCGGTATGACCGGTTTGCGATCTCCTCGGCTGGCGCGCAGGGACTGATGCAGATCATGCCCTTCTGGCTCCATGAGATCGGCCATCCGCAAGACAACCTGTTTGTCATCGGCACGAATATCCGTTTCGGCTGCGCCATACTGAAATACTACCTGACCATGGAGAAGGGCAACCTGGCCCGGGCGCTGGCGCGCTACAACGGCAGCCTCGGCCAGTACTGGTACCCGAAACTGGTGTTCAACGCGCTCAGCGACCGCTGGTACAAGCAGTAGCCACAGGAAGGCCGGCGGAAAACCGGCAACATCACGCAGCCCTAAATAACTTTCCGCGTCCAGTGGCCGGCGCACGATGCACGATGTGATTGACGGGGGCGGGTAATGTCAGGATACTTCCCAGTAGTCGCTTGGATCTCCTAATCTTTTTTCACTTTGTGTTTTGGCTTTTGACCAATGCCTGCGCAACCAGAAAACTGGAATATCATTATTAGCGGTGCTTGGAACCTTGCCATCTTGACCCCCGACGGCATTCGAAAACGGCTTTTCCGACTTCCGGAAGGCACACCGTTGCAACTAGAGATTGCGATTGATCAACCAGGGCTGTTTCGCGTCATTCACGACGGCGTTATTGTGGCTCCATCATCTCAACTGTTAGAAGTGGTAGTGCAGACCCACGATTTGGCGTCTCTTGAGAAAGCAAGTCACATCGGGCAGACGGCGCTTAAAGCGCTACCCGAAACTCCCGTCGCGGCCGCGGGTGTAAATATTCGATATGCCGTGAAAGCGCTGCCTGACGAGCTTATGGACTTATTGAAGACACCGATCGACGATGCCTACTCGGACGAGGGCTTCACAATTGAGGGCGCTTTAACGCGGCGATCACTTGCACACGCCCCGGGCGTGGTAAATGTGGAAATAAGCCAGGGTAGGGAAGGGGCGGGTACTGTGCTGATGAATTTTCATTGCGCATCGAGTTCGTCGGATGAGCTGTGCCAATGGCTAACTAAGGTGTCGGAGTTTTGGGAAGTTGCTCAGCGGATTTTGACAGTCATGAAAGTTCCAACGCAACAGGAGACACAACAATGAAGACGAAAACTACAAATACCATTAATGAGCCCGCCACTTATCAGACCGCGTCGCCCCATCGATCCAGTAAACCGACTGAAGTTAGTTCAGACGGCAGCAATTTCATTTCGAGAGTGGTAACGACAAAGCAGCAGTCGGAGTCGATAACCGTTCGTGTGACTACGCGTCCGTTCGATTTGGACGAAAGCACATCGTAAGATAGCT
>JAHKKL010000170.1 GCA_020027635.1 Gammaproteobacteria bacterium | reverse complement strand
CACCCTTGCCGTTCAGCTAACTCTTCCCCTTGCCGGGCGAGTAGAGGACTTGCACCTCCAAGTGAGTGCGCCCTGCCGGGCGCACCAAAAAAAAGGGGCTGCGTAGCAGCCCCTTCCGTTTTCTTCCAGATCGGTCCTACTGACTCTTGCTCACCATGTACTGGATCGCGCCTTTCAGTTCATCCTCCGAGCAGGCCATGCACAGTCCCTTCGGCGGCATGGCATTCAGGCCGTTGGTCGCGCTCTTAAGCAGGGCATCCATGCCCTTCGCGATACGCGGCGCCCAGGCGGCGGCATCGCCCATCTTGGGTGAACCCGCCGCTCCGGTTCCATGACAGGCAATGCAGTTGGACTGGTAAACCTGTTCACCGGTCTTCGGCCCTGCGGCGGCAACATCACCGGCAGCGGCAACCGGTGCAGCCGCCGTGGTCTCTGGCGCACCTGGCTGGCCGGCAATATAAACCTGGCCGACTGGCTTGATGTTTTCCAGTGCGACTTCTTTTGGCTCGTATTCGGACATGTCGCTGGTCAGGTAGCCGGCGATGAAATACAGGATGACCGCCAGCACACCCAGACCGATCAATACCGCGGCGAAGGTTGTGAAAAACTGTTTATCGTGACTCAATGTCTTCTCCTGATTAATCTGCTACCCGTGAAATTCGCGGCCGGCGGCCGACTGGACCATCTGTTCAATCCGACAGCCAGTCTGCTGCTCGCCATAATAATGAGTGGCGGGAAGTATACTGCAAACACCCTGTACGGGAAATTAACGGGAATGACTGAAATATCAATCTTCTTCAGCCATGGACCTGCCATATGGATAGCGTTATCCTGTGCACCCGCACCATCAGGCGAAGGCAAGGACGACGGTTTAAAGAAACCGCCGTCGTATCGCCAGGGACGGCAGCAGCAACCATCAGCGCCCGTAGCTCAGTTGGATAGAGTACTGCCCTCCGAAGGCAGGGGTCACAGGTTCGAATCCTGTCGGGCGCGCCAGAAAGCAACAGGCCCGTACTCAGTGTACGGGCTTTTTTCGTCTCTTAGAAAGGGAACAGTTTAACGCGGTTCAGTTCAGCTCCGTTGTAACGCGACACCCGATATGCGATTTGGGAAAACAGCTCCAGATAGACGGTGTGTGCTTCCCTGAGATGCGCCAGCGCTGCCGCGACGGCGTGTGCAGAAGTGAACCCTTTCAGGAAGCTGAATGACACTCTATGCAATCGCACCTGCCCCCCCGGCAAGCCATCGCTCCACTGCATTGACGGGTGATTCGGGCGGAAAGATTTACACCCGCTTATGAGCGACTACACTTACAGGTCACAGAGACAATGGTCCGGATCGCAGCAGCACGGATGACCCGCGGGTTGTCCGGCATTCGCTATTCTGGAGGTTCCCCATGATAATGCCTTTGAAGCCAGTCATCGCCGGCGCGCTCGTGCTGCTGACGCTGCTGCTCGGCGGGAAGGTCCAAGCCGAAGAGCCGGTGCCCGCGCCGGAGCAGGTCAAGGCCGCCATTGGCCATTTGGGTCCGGTTCCCGTGCCGCCGGGCAATCCGCTCAGCGCGGCCAAGGTGGCGCTCGGCAAGAAGCTCTTCAACGATACCCGGCTGTCAGGCGACGGCAGCCTCTCGTGTCAGACCTGCCACCTGCCGGAGCACGGCTATGCCACACTCCAGGCGCTCGGACCGGCCTATCCCAGTCAGTACGAACGCCGCAATTCACCCGCACTCGTCAACGTGGCGTATAACCAGCCGCTGATCTGGGACGGACGTGCGCCCGGCCTCGACCAGCAGGCGCTCGGCCCGGTCAAGAACATCCTGCACATGAACAACGACGTCGATCTGCTGGTGGAGCAATTAAAGGCGGATGGCGACTACCCGGAGGCGTTCCGCAAGGCCTACGGTGACGCCGGCATCGATGCCGCTCGGATCGCCAGCGCCCTCGCCAGCTTCGAGCGCACGCTGGTGTTCGATGACAGTCCGCTCGACCGCTACATGGATGGCGACCTGGCGGCGCTCGACGCGGCGCAGCAGCACGGTCTCGCGCTGTTCCTCGGCAAGGCGAACTGTATCCAGTGCCATCATGGGCCCAACCTCACCGATAACCAGTTCCACGATCTCGCCGTCCCGGAGCAGGCGATAGTCGATAATCCGCAAATCCTGGCCGCGATCCGCTTCGATGCGCAGCGCATGGGATTGCCGGATTGGGCACAACTCACCCGGGATCCGGGCCGCGAGCTGGTGAGCAAAGACCCCACCGACCGGGGCAAGTTCCGCACCATGGGACTGCGTAACATCGAGAACTCCCCGCCCTATATGCACAACGGGGCGCTGGCGACGCTTGCCGAGGTGGTCGCGTTCTACGACCGGGGTGGCGGCGATGATCCGCACAAAAGCCCGCTGCTTAAACCGCTCGGCCTGAACGACGCTGAACGTCGCGACCTCGTCGCCTTTCTGCGCGCCCTGACGGGCACGCAACGGCACTTGCTGCTCGAGTGATTCGCACGTGCGGCGCATTGGCGCCGGTTTCACAGACATGCCCGCCGGTTACAGCCGGATGGATTTACCCATCCGGGCAACCGCCGCGCACCTTGCAGGCGATGCGGAACGAAACAGCTTGTTTCCTGGAATCCCTGTGCCATGCTTTAATCCGGATCCGGTGAATTAGCTCATCGGGACGATCTATTCGGTCGCCAGAGGAGGCAGATCATGCGCATGAGAACAAAACAAACCATAGCACTGATATTCTGCGGTATGACGGCAGCGGGTCTGGGAACGGCAGTGGCGGCAACCCGTAACATCCATGCCACCGCCGAAATCAAGGGCTGTGATGATGCAGCGGTTTCGGGGTCCGCGGATCTCATCGAGCGACCTTCCGATGAGGGCATAAAGGTGGTGGATATAACCATCCGTGTCAGCGGACTGAAACCCGGCAAGCACGCGGTTCATATCCACGAGACCGGCATCTGCACCCCCTGCGGTGAGGCCAAGGGGCATTTTGATCCCGGGCCCCACGGGTTCTCCGCACCCGATGGCAATCACCCCTTCCATTCCGGTGACCTGGTCAATATCGATGTAAATAAGGGCGGCGTGGGATACGTGCATACCAGCACCACCCGAGTGACCCTGTCTCCCGGCCCCTTGAGTCTGTTCGATGCGGACGGCAGCGCGATCATCATTCACACGGATCCTGATACCTATTGTCCCCAAGGCGACGTCAAGGGGTGTGCCGGCGGCGCAAGGACGGCGTGCGGCATTATCAAAATGAAAAACTGAGAAATACACCGACCATGCCCCCAGCCGGGTGATTCCTCTCGTGACCGCCGGCCGCAGGGACGATGCACAGGGATGTGCAAGTGTCGCGTGAGGGCACGACTGCAGGGATGCAGGAGGTAGGGTACCAAAAGTAGGCGCTTCAGGCGACGCAGGAGCAGTTACCGAGGATGCCCGAAGCGACTGCGGCCGGCGAGCGTACAGGGCTGTATTCACAGCGTGTCACGACAGGACTCACCCGGCTGGGAGCCTCTCACGGATATGAGATCATGACCATCGCGGTCACAGGTGAGGCGATCGTGGTCGCGTTGGTTTACCGACAAACCAGCTCCGCCTTGCTTTTGTACCTGGCAAGCTGCTCGCCGTAGGAATCGCAGCGTGATATGCGGCAGCCGGTCCGCAGCCGGCTTTTGTAATCCCTGATTTTCTGCTGGTAGCCCGCACAGCGTTTTGCATCCTGGCCGGCCTGGCGTTCCCGCCGTCTTTCATCGGTCGCGTCCCGCTTATCCTGGCCGCTTTTTTCGGCGGCTTTCCTTCTTTCCTGATTTTCGATCTCGCTCAGTCGCGCGCGCTCCCCGGCTCTCAAGCCGCTGTCGGCCGCCGGACCGACCCCCGTCGCGGGTCGCGGCTCCGCGTTCTCCGCCGGCGTGCCGGCCGGCGGCCGGTCGCCGAAGTGCACCTGACCGGTTTCATCCGTCCATTTATAGATACCGCCGGCGGCGGCCGGTACGGTGACGAGCAGACTCAAGGTTACGCCTATCAGTTTTTTCACGGGCACCTCCTGTGCGCATTCATCCCTGCATCAATTCATTGCTTTCCGATTACCCCTCCCTGGGGAATGTTCACATAAAGCGGACAGAGCGTCGGCATCATTTCCGCGCCTGCAGGCGCACCCGCACGGCATCCTCGAAATCCAGTTCCTCGAGGTGTGTGCCCATCACCCTGAGCGCCTGCTCGATCTCGGGGATGATCACGTTCTCGAGCGCGCGGGCGCGCCGTTCGGTGAGGCGGTACTCGGCCTGCAGGCGGTAGAGGTTGCCGGAGACGCCGGCGAGCTGGGCGCTTTGCTGCAGCAGTTCGACGAAGGCCGCCCGGCATTGCCCCGCTTCCGGTGAGGGGTTGGCCGCCGCGCGACCTGCTATCGGTTCCGCCGGCGCCGCCGCCAGCGCCGTTTCCACCAGGGTCACGCCCATGAAGTTGCGCTGCGCCATGTCGACGCGCACCCCCGCAAGCGTCGCAGCCGGATAGACGCTCAGGCCTTCAAGCCCGTGATGCCCGACAGCGGCGGCGAGACGCCGGCCGGCCGTGTGCGTGAGGTCCTCGAGCCGGGCGCTAAGACGCGCGTAGTCCTCGAGCTGGCGCAACAGTTCCGCCGCCAGCAGCAGCCGCTTCTCGTCGAGGAAATCATAGGCTTCGCCGACCCCCACCCGTTCCTCCCTGAGCGCCATGACGGCGGCACGCGTCGGCGCCTGATCCGTTGCCGTCATGGCGGCGTCTCCGCCTCGATATACTGCGCGATCTGCCGGTCGCTGAGACGGTGCAGCTCCGTTTTCGGCAGGACGCGCAGCAGCTGCCAGCCGATCGCCATGCTTTGTTCGAGGGTTCTCGCGCCCTGCTGCTGTACCAGCTCCCGCTCGAAACG
>JAHKKL010000169.1 GCA_020027635.1 Gammaproteobacteria bacterium | reverse complement strand
GCAGGGCGTCCGGGAGATCGTGATCGGCATGTCGCACCGGGGGCGCCTGAACATGCTGGTGAACATACTCGGCAAGTCGCCGGCGGATCTGTTCCAGGAGTTCGAAGGCCGCTATGCGAGCCGCCTGACCAGCGGGGATGTGAAATACCATCAGGGCTTCTCCTCGGATATCCAGACCAGCGGCGGGCGGGTGCACCTGGCGCTGGCCTTCAACCCGTCCCACCTGGAGATCGTTTCGCCGGTGGTGCAGGGCTCGGTGCGCGCCCGCCAGCAGCGTTACGGCGACCGAGCGGGCCGCAAGGCGATGGCGGTGGTGATTCATGGCGATTCGTCTTTTGCCGGACAGGGCGTGGTCATGGAAACCTTCAACATGTCCGGCCTGCGCGGCTACCGGACTCAGGGCACCGTGCACATCATCGTCAACAACCAGATCGGCTTCACCACCAGCCATGTCAAGGACGCCCGATCGACGATGTACTGCACGGACGTCGCCAAGATGGTCAATGCGCCCATTTTCCACGTCAACGGGGATGACCCCGAGGCGGTGTTCTTCGTCACCCAGGTGGCGCTCGACTACCGCATGGAATTCGGCAAGGACGTGGTCATCGACCTGGTCTGCTACCGCCGGCATGGACACAACGAGGCCGACGAGCCCTCGGCCACCCAGCCGCTGATGTACCGCGAGATCCGGTCCATGCCGACCACGCGCGAACTTTATGTCGAGCGGCTTGCCGCATTGAACATCCTCGCGCCGGAGGAGGCCGATGAAATGGCGCGGGAGTACCGTGACCGGCTGGATGCCGGCAGCAGCGTGACCCAGGGCGTGGTGGTGAACAATCATGAGGGTCGCGGCCGCGGCGTCGACTGGACGCCATACATGGGACGCGAGTGGGAAGAACCCGTCGATACCAGCGTGGACCTGGAAACCCTGCGCGCGCTCTCCGAGCGTCTGCAGGCGCTGCCGGCGGGTTTCGAGCTGCACCCACGGGTTGCCAAGATCATGGATGACCGGCGCAAGATGGCCGCGGGCGCCGTCCCGGTGGACTGGGGTTATGCGGAGTCGCTCGCGTTCGCGACCCTGCTCAACGACGGCTATCCGATACGCCTGTCCGGGCAGGACAGCGAGCGCGGAACCTTCTTTCATCGCCATGCGGTGCTGCATAACCAGATTGATGGCGATATCTGGGTGCCGTTGCAGAAGCTCTCGGAGCAACAGCCCAATTTCCTGGTGATCGACTCCCTGCTCTCCGAGGAGGCGGTGCTCGCCTTCGAATACGGCTACGCTTCGGCCGATCCGGAGGCACTGGTGATCTGGGAAGCGCAGTACGGCGATTTCACCAACGTCGCGCAGGTCGTCATCGACCAGTTCATCGCCTCCGGCGAGGCGAAGTGGGGGCGACTGTGCGGGTTGACGCTGTTTCTGCCGCATGGCTACGAAGGGCAGGGCCCGGAACATTCCTCGGCGCGCCTGGAGCGCTTTCTGCAATTATGCGCCGATCACAACATCCAGGTGTGCAACCCGACGACGCCGGCGCAGCTCTACCACATGCTGCGCCGCCAGATGCTGCGGCCGCTACGCCGGCCGCTGATCGTGATGACGCCGAAGAGCCTGCTGCGTCACAAGCTGGCCACCTCCGGCCTGGATGAACTCTCGGGCGGCGGTTTTCTCCCGGTGATCGGCGACCCCGATGTGCGTGACAAGACGGTGGTCCGGCGTGTCATCATGTGCAGCGGCAAGGTCTACTACGATTTGCTGGAGCGCAAACGCGACGCCGGGCTGGAGGATGCGGCCATCATCCGCATCGAACAGCTGTATCCCTTCCCGTGGCACCTGCTGCGCGCGGAACTCGCCGGTTATGCCGGGCTGTCCGAGTATTACTGGTGTCAGGAGGAACCGAAAAACCAGGGTGCCTGGTATTCCATGCGCCACAAGCTGCAGGATGCGATTGGCGAGCAAAACCGGCTTCATTATACTGGCCGCGTTGCCTCCGCGGCGCCGGCGGTCGGCTACCCCGGCCTGCACGTCAAGCAACAGGCGGCGCTGGTTGCCCAGGCCCTGGGGCTGAGTGAATGAACCGTGATCGCGGGGCGCGTACGGTGGCAGGCGTCAGGACATAGGCATAGATAAGGGACTACAGGATGACCATTGAAGTCAAGGTGCCGCCATTTCCCGAGTCCATCAGCGACGGGGTGGTGGCAGGCTGGCACAAGCAGCCGGGCGAGCAGGTCCGCCGCGATGAAGCCCTGGTCGACATCGAGACGGACAAGGTCGTGCTGGAAGTGCCGTCACCCGATGACGGCGTGCTCGAGAAGATCCTGCTGGAGAACGGAGCGACGGTCGTCGCCGACCAGGTCCTTGGCCTGCTGCGACCGGGAGAGGCCGCGGCGCAGGAACCCCCGCCGGGCGTAGCCCGCCCCACACAGACGCCTCCGCAACCTGCGCAAGCGACCGCCTCGATGGGCCCGGCGGCGCGCAAGCTGGTTGCCGACAACCGGCTCGATGCCAGCCGCATCAGCGGCAGCGGCCGTGACGGGCGCGTCACCAAGGCGGATGTGCTCGATTTTCTTGACCGGCAGCCGGCCGAATCCAGACCCGTGGAACCCGTGGCGTCTGAACCCCCGCGCCTGACGCCCGGCCTGCCCGAGGTCGAGGAGGGCCGCCCGCAGAAGCGGGTTCCCATGACGCGGCTGCGCGCGCGCATCGCCGAGCGCCTGCTGCATGCGACCCAGACCACGGCGATGCTGACCACGTTCAACGAGCTCAACATGCAGCCGGTCATGGACCTGCGTTCCCGGCACCGGGACGACTTCGAGCGCCGCCACGGCGTGCGTCTCGGTTTCATGTCGTTTTTCGTGCGGGCCTGCGCCGAGGCGCTCAAGCATCATCCGGACATCAACGCCTCGATCGACGGCAACGAGATCGTCTACCACGGTTTCTGCGACATCGGCATCGCCATCAGCACCGAGCGCGGGCTGGTCGTGCCGATCCTGCGCAACGCCGAATACCTGAGTCTGGCGGAGGTCGAACGGGGCATCCTCGATTTTTCCAACAAGGCGCGCGAGGGCAAGCTCGAGCTGGAGGAACTCACCGGCGGGACCTTTACCATCACCAACGGCGGGGTTTTCGGTTCGATGCTGTCCACGCCGATCCTCAATCCGCCGCAAAGCGCCATCCTCGGAATGCATGCCATCCAGGACCGGCCGGTGGTGGAGGCGGGGGAGATCGTCATCCGGCCGATCATGTACCTGGCGCTGACCTATGATCACCGCCTCGTGGACGGCAAGAGCGCCGTGACGTTTCTCAAGACCATCAAGGAACTGCTGGAAGATCCGGCCAGCATGCTGCTGGATCTCTGAACGGGGCGAGCACACTGGACACCAACTACGACGTGATCGTGATCGGCGCGGGACCCGCCGGCTATGTGGCCGCGATCCGCTGCGCGCAGCTCGGCATGAAGACCGCCTGCATCGATGAGTGGCGGGATCACCAGGGCGTGCCGGCACTCGGGGGCACCTGTCTCAACGCCGGCTGCATCCCCTCCAAGGCCCTGCTGGAGAGTTCCGAGTTCTACGCCCGGTTACGCGAGGCCGCCGCCCACCATGGGATCGTCGCCGGGGAGGTGGCGCTCGACGTGCCGGCGATGATGGCGCGCAAGGACACGGTCGTCCATGATCTCACCGAGGGCATCGCCACCCTGTTCCGCTCGAACGGCATCGACTGGATCCAGGGCCACGGCCGGCTGCTGCCGGAACGCAAGGTGCACGTCACCCTGCATGGGGGGGACGAGCGCACGCTGGCCGCCGGTCATGTCATCCTCGCCACCGGTTCGCTGCCGGTTGCGATCGAGGCGGCCCCGCTGCACGCGGACCGCATCGTCGATTCCTCCGGCGCCCTGGAGTGGACCAGCGTGCCGCGTCGCCTCGGCATCATCGGCGCCGGGGTCATCGGCCTGGAGCTGGGCAGCGTCTGGCGCAGACTGGGCGCCGAGGTCACCCTGCTCGAGGCGCAGACGGTGTTTCTTGCCATGGCCGATCAGCAGCTGACCCGTTCGGCCCTCGTCCTGTTCCGCAAACAGGCTCTCGATATCCGGCTCGGCGCGCTGGTGAAATCGACCCGGCTGACCGACGACGGCGTCGTGATCGAGTACCAGGACGCGGACGGCATGCATACCCTGGCCGTGGATCGCCTGGTCGTCGCGGTGGGCCGAACCCCGTGCACGCGGGGGCTCGCGAGCGCGGAAGCCGGCCTGCTGCTCGATGAGGGCGGATTCATTCACGTCGACGAGCATTGCGCCACCAATCTGCCCGGTGTCTATGCCATCGGCGATGCGGTGCGCGGTCCCATGCTCGCGCACAAGGGCTCGGAGGAGGGTATCGCCGTCGCCGAGCGCATCGCCGGCCAGTCCCCGGAAGTCAACTACGAGCGCATCGCATCCGTGATCTACACCCAGCCCGAGATCGCCTGGGTGGGCAAAACCGAGGAGGCGCTGAAGCAGGCGGGCATCGATTACCGCAGCGGCGTGTTTCCGTTCCTCGCCAGCGGGCGCGCGCGCGCCATGCACGAGACCGACGGCATGGTGAAGGTGTTGAGCGACGCCGCGACGGACCGCGTGCTGGGTGTCCATATCCTGGGCAGCCACGCCTCCGAGCTGATCGGCCAGGCGGTGATTGCCATGGAGTTCGACGGCAGCAGCGAGGACATCGCGCGCACGGTGTTCGCCCACCCGACCCTGTCCGAGGCGTTGCACGAGGCCGCGCTCGCCGTCGGCAAGCGCGCCCTGCACCTGCTCAAGCCGCGGCGGTCTTAGCAAGGCCACCAGCGGCAAGTCCGCCTGCTTGTCCGTAGGTTGGCGCTGAGCGCAGCGAAGCAGTAGCCTGGGTTGAGCGGAGTGAAACCCGGGTTTCGCTATCGCTCAACCCAGGC
>JAHKKL010000168.1 GCA_020027635.1 Gammaproteobacteria bacterium | reverse complement strand
GCGGGGTCGGCAAGACCACCATCGCGCGCATCTACGCGAAATCCCTCAACTGCGAGGTCGGCGTCAGTTCCACGCCGTGCGGCACGTGCGGCGCCTGCCGGGAAATCGACGAGGGACGGTTCGTCGACCTGGTGGAGGTGGACGCCGCCTCGCGCACCAAGGTCGAGGACACGCGCGAACTGCTGGAGAACGTCCAGTACGCGCCGACCCGGGGCCGCTACAAGGTCTATCTCATCGACGAGGTGCACATGCTCTCGGCGCACAGCTTCAATGCCCTGCTGAAGACGCTCGAGGAGCCGCCGCCGCACGTCAAGTTCCTGCTGGCGACCACCGATCCCCAGAAGCTGCCGGTCACCATCCTGTCGCGCTGCCTGCAGTTCAACCTGAAGAGCCTGACCATCCCCCAGATCGTGGGACAGATCGATGCGATACTCGGCCAGGAACGGGTCGAGGCGGAGGCCGGCGCGGTCCGGCGGCTGGCCTTTGCCGCGCACGGCAGCATGCGCGATGCGCTCAGCCTGCTGGATCAGGCCATCGCCTACGGGCACGGCGCGCTGCGCGAGGCCGAGGTCGGCGCCATGCTCGGCACCATCGACCGGGATGTGGTTTACCGGCTGCTGGACGCGCTGGCCGCAAACGATGCCGTCGGCCTGCTTGAAGAGGTCGGCCGGGCGGACGAGTTCGCGCCCGACTACGCGACGCTGCTCTCGGATATCCTCTCGGTGCTGCAGCGCATCGCCATCGCCCGGGTCCTGCCGGATGCCATCGACGATACTTTCGGTGACCGCGACGCGGTCATCGCTCTGTCGACAAGGCTTGCGCCGGAAGACGTGCAGCTCTACTACCAGATCGGCCTCATCGGACGGCGCGACCTGTCGCTCTCGCCCGATCCCCGCGGCGGCTTCGAGATGGTGATGCTGCGCATGCTGGCCTTCCGGCCACGAACCGCTGGCGAGGCCGCGGCCACTCACCAGGAAGCGGCGGGCGGTGGCTGCGCCGACTCGCCCTCTCCCGCGCGCGGGAGAGGGCGGCCCGCCGGGCCGGGTGAGAGCGTCCCGGGCAGGGACACACTTTGCGGCGGCGACCCGGCCGGGCGGCCTCTCCCGGCGGATGTTGACCAACCGCCAGCCCGGAAAACCCGGACGGCGGCGCCCCTGGCGCCTGAGGCAGCGGGGAGAACGGCAGGCGAGGGCGACCGCGAAAACGTTCCCAAAACAGACCCTGTCGCGGATGACTGGCCGGCGCTCATCGAGCGTCTCGACCTCAAGGGGATGGTGCGGGAGCTTGCGCTGAACTGCGCCCTGCGGGAACTTTCGGAGCAGGCGGTGGTGCTGGCCGTCGATCCGGCCCATGCCCGCCTGCTGAACGAGGCGCGCAGCCGGCAGATCGAACAGGCCCTGGGCCGGCATTTCGGGCGCCCGCTCGGTCTGAGATTCCTGCAGGAGGGCGAGTTCCAGGGGGATACCCCGGCGCGCCAGCAGGCGCATGAACGTGAAGCGCGCAAGCGGGAAGCCATTCAGTCGATCGAGACCGACGAGAACGTGAAGGCGCTGCAGGACGCCTTCGGCGCGACGGTGAACTACGACTCCATCAGGCCGCGAGAGTGATCCTGGCGCCGCGACGGATGTGTTGAATTCAGACGAATCAGGAGACTGGGGGTATCAAGATGAAAGGCGGATTGGGTAATTTGATGAAGCAGGCCCAGGAGATGCAGGCCAACATGCAGAAGGCTCAGGAGGAGCTGGCCCGGCTGGAAATCACCGGCCAGTCCGGCGGCGGGCTGGTCACGGTCATCATGACGGGCAGGCACGAGGTGCGCCGCGTCAGCATCGACGGCAGCCTGCTCGGCGATGACAAGGACATGCTGGAAGACCTGGTGGCGGCAGCCATCAACGATGCGGTCCACAAGGTTGAGGCCACCACCCAGGAACGGTTTGCCAGTCTCGCCGGCGGCCTCAATCTCCCGCCGGGCATGAAGCTGCCGTTCTGAACTTCATGAGCGGCTCGCGCCTGATCGGACAGTTGATCGAGGCCCTGCGCTCGCTGCCCGGGGTGGGCCCGAAATCCGCGCAGCGCATGGCCTATCACCTGCTGGAGCGCAACCGCGAGGGCGGCCGCCACCTGGCGGCGGTGCTGCAGCAGGCCATGGAACACGTCGGTCATTGCCGGGATTGCCGCACCCTGAGCGAGGAGGCGCTGTGCGCCCTGTGCGCCAGCGACCGGCGCGACCGCGGTCAGCTGTGCGTGGTCGAAACCCCGGCCGATGTGCTGGCGCTGGAGCAGTCGACCGGTTACCAGGGTTTGTATTTCGTGCTGATGGGTCATCTTTCCCCGCTGGACGGCATCGGTCCGGAGGAACTCGGCCTGGACAGTCTGGAGGCGCGGCTGCAGGCCGGTCAAATCCGGGAGGTCATCCTGGCGACCAATCCCACCGTCGAGGGGGAGGCGACCGCGCACTACATCGGTGAAATGGCGCGCGCCCACGGCATACGCGCCACCCGCATCGCGCACGGCGTGCCCATGGGCGGCGAGCTGGAATACATCGACGGCAACACCCTGTCGCACGCCTTCGCGGGGCGCCGGGACGTGTAGAATTCACTCGGATATCACCGCAAAGACGCAAAGCTCGCAAAGAAACTTGTTAACAACAGCAATTAAACGGCTTTGCGTGCTTTGCGCCTTTGCGGTGAGTTGAGTTCTTTAATCGATGGACATTAACTAGGGGTGGTTATGGCGAAGTGCATTTTCTGCAAGATGGTCGATGGCGAGATCCAGCCGGAGGTGGTGTACGAGGACGAGGATATCCTCGCCATTCGGGATGCGAATCCGCAGTCGCCGACGCATGTGCTGCTGATCCCGAAAGAGCACATTGCGACCACCAACGATCTGGATGACCGCAATGTCGATATCGTCGGCAGGCTCTATCTCGCGGCCAAGCAGGTGGCGGCGGACGAGGGGATCGCGGAGCGCGGTTACCGGATGGTCATGAACTGCAATCCGGAGGCGGGCCAGTCCGTCTACCACATCCACCTGCATCTGCTGGGCGGGCGTCCGATGAACTGGCCGCCTGGATGAGGGGCGGGTTAGGGAGCCGTTGATCGATGTCATTCCTGCGCAAGCGGGGATCAGAACTCCTTGAAAAGACTGGATGCCCGCTTTCGCGGGCATGACGAATAGGGATTTGTTCAGCGATTCCCTAGGAACCGGCGGCGTTGCGGTTCACGAGATCGCGGTAGCTTGCCAGCCGGCGCTCGCTGACGGCGCCCTCGCGCATCGCCTCCTTGACGGCGCAGCCGGGTTCCGACAGGTGCCGGCAATCCTGGAACCGGCACAACCCCAGGTAGGGGCGGAATTCACGGAAGCCGCGTGCCAGGTCGGCGGCCGTGGTTTCACCCAGCTTGAAGTCGCGCACTCCGGGCGAGTCGATCAGGTCGCCGCCCTGCGGCAGGTGGTAGAGCGTCGTGGTCGTGGTGGTATGGCGGCCCTGGCCGGAGGCATCGGAGAGTTTTCCGATCTGGATATCCAGATCCGGCAGCAGGCGCTTGATCAGCGAGGATTTGCCGACGCCTGACTGGCCGACCAGGATGCTGGTCTTGTTGACCAGCACCTGCGCCAGGTCAGCGATCCCGGTATTCTCACGCGCACTCGTCAACAGGGTACCGTAGCCGATGGTCGCATACTCCCGCGCACCGTTTGCCGGCGCGGTGCCGGGCTGCGGGTCGAACAGGTCGGATTTGTTGACGATCACCAGCGGCGTGGCGCCGGCCAGTTCGGCGGCGACCAGGTACCGGTCGATCAGGAAGGCGTCGTGCACCGGCTGCGGCGCCGCCACGATGAGGATCTGGTCGATATTGGCGGCCAGCGCGCGGGTGCGGTTCGCGTCGTCGGCGCGCTGCAGCACCGTGTGCCGCGGTTCGATCGCGTGGATAACGCCTTCCTGCGCCCCGACGGGCTCCCAGGCGACCCGGTCCCCACTGACGATTTGCCGCAGGCTGCGCCGCGCCACGCAGCGATGCAGGCAGCCCGCGCCGTCCTCGACCAGCACGGACTTGCCGTAATTGACGATGACCAGACCGCTCCGGCGGTGAGACGGCGCTTCGCCGGCGCGGTCTCCGCCGGTGGACTTTCCCGCGGCTACGGGCATGGCGGCTGACATGCCGGTTGGATGAAAGACCGGGGATGGATCACGGGTTCTGCAACCGCATGACGGCGGCGGGGTCAGCCCGCCTCGGGCAGCAGGGCATCGATCCTCGCGGCGCAGATGAAGTCGTTTTCGGACAGGCCGCCGACCGCATGGGTGCTGTAGCGCACTAGGCAGCGGTTATACCCGACCTCCAGGTCGGGGTGGTGATCCTCTCCGTGGGCTACCCAGGCCAGCGCGTTGACGAAGGCCAGGGTCTGGTAATAGTTCTTGAAGCGGAAGGTGCGGCTGATCGATGTGTTGTCGCCAGCCAGCGTCCAGTCGGCGTGCAGTTGCCCCAGCAACCTGCCGGCCTGTTCGCCCTCCAGCGGCGGCGTCCCCGCCGCGCAGGGAGTGCAATGCCGGGTTACCAGATCGGCCATTGTTACCCCGGGTCTACTTGAAATGGTAATAGGTCTGGTTCAGGTAGGCGGCAACGTCGTCGATTTCCTCGTCGAACCACTTCAGGCCGAGCGAGAGTTCGCAGCGGCTTACCTGTTTGTTCAGGCCGTCCAGCGTGGTGACGCGGCGGTCCGGGCGGGTAAAGACGCGCTCGTCGTGGCACTTCGTGCAGTTGCCTGCCACGAGCGCCTTGCCGTTGTCGAGGTTGGCGGCTGGCAGCGACGGCGTCGCGGCCAGCAGGCAGATGGTGATGCTCATCAGTGATGTGGGTTTCATATTAAGCCTCGCAGGGGTGCCTGATGCAGGGTACCGGATATGTGCGATATGCGCACGGCGGCCGGCGGA